>DASTZT010000458.1:0-6123 GCA_035764225.1 Ktedonobacteraceae bacterium | reverse complement strand
ATCGGTACGCCAGAGCAGATCGATGATGCCATCAAGGTCGCGCTGCCAACGCAGCCGTTGACGCGGCGTCAAGGCATCCTCGTGGTCATGCATCTCCAATAATTGGGCGATTCGGCGCGATTTGGTGATGAGGCTACGCCTGGTTGCTTCAGTGGGGTGCGCGGTAAAAACCAGCTCGATAGAAAGCTGATTGAGCAACTGCTGAACGGTTGCAGCCTCGACGTTATTTTGCTGCAAAAAATCGCTCAGCGCCGCCAGCGAGCCGCGTTGAGGCTGGTTAGCATCGCTCAGCTCGTAGAGCTTGCGCCGTCGAATGCGCTGATATTGTTCGGCAGTATTAACAAGGTGAAAATAGATGGTGAAAGCGCGAATGACATCAATCGCGGTGTCCAGATCACAACTTTCAACCACCTGCATAATTTCCCGGTCGAGATCGTCAATCTCGCTATGGAGTTGGAGCGCCTCTTCCGGCAATGCCTGAGAAAGCCGTTCAGCGCAATCGCGCAGCCGTTTGCAATTGCGGCGCAACCGCTCTACCGTCTCAAAAACGGCAGAGCCGCCATAACGCTGAATGGCCCGCCCCAATGCATCGCCCAACGTGCGAATATCTTGACGCAGTAGAGCATCTCTCTCTCCGCGCTTATCTTGTGCCATCATCAATGGTCCTTACCGTGCTACTTCAACATTCCGCTTGCTTTCCTCCCATTCTAGCACATTCCTGAATCGCACCAAACAAAATCTAGCATCCCCAACGCGGACAAGCGCAATGTCGTTCCCCCGGAATTGCCGTAAATGTCGTACCGACCCGATTTATCGCGTCCAATTTATTGAGCGTCTTCCGCTATCTTGAACCCCAACGCGGGCAAGCGCAAGGCCCCTTCCGCCCCTCATCCACCTCCCCTTGCCCCTACACATCCCACACACCCTTTATCTTCCCTCACATAACAAAAACCTGATGAGGTCGGCAGTGTTGGACGGAGGCGGTAGGGGCAAGGGGCGGGGCTGGTGAGGATGCGGGGGCCTCGCGCTTGCCCTGCTGACCCATCACGGCTTGATTGTGGGTCCAGCTTGCCCATCAGATCCATTGAGGCGTAAAGAGAAGCCTTGCGCCAACAGATTCTCGATTGGCAGGAAGAGCGGCGTGGGCAATGCATTCCAGGGGAACCAGTTAATATCGGACATCTCGCGAGGAGCGTTTATGCATGCCTCGCCGGAAACGTAACGCGCTTCTATCCAGATGGTAATATAATGTTTCTCTTCTTTTACAAAAATGTCATTCGTAATAGCACAAAAAGTTGCATCCGCGACGATGACCCCGGTCTCTTCTTCCACTTCACGCAGAGCGCATTCTTCAAACGACTCGCCATACTCTAAATGACCTCCCGGTATCGACCACGTCCCATCCCCATGCGAATTTTGGCGCTTGATCAGTAGAATTCGATCTCCATCTCTGACAATCACCCCGATTCCCACAAAAGGACGCTTTAACATAGGTATTCCTCCTAATTGTTATATAGTAATAAGACTGCCACATTCTTTTCAGACGAAAATGCCGACAAAAACAGAATTTAAACT
Organism: Ktedonobacteraceae bacterium; assembly: GCA_035764225.1. Classification (GTDB taxonomy): domain Bacteria; phylum Chloroflexota; class Ktedonobacteria; order Ktedonobacterales; family Ktedonobacteraceae; genus DASRHT01. The sequence continues at coordinate 4,548 of DASTZT010000458.1, read as the reverse complement.
CATAAAAATATTGCTGTCTCTACTGTACCATGCAGGACAATGATGAGCAATCTTTCTTTGTGCTTGCTCCCTTGTTTTCGTTCGTTTAAATATGTTATACTCTGCACAGCAAGTCATATCGCTGATCCTGCTACGAGCTATGCCGCTCCTTTATATCCCAAAGATGCTTCAAAAGAGCGCTTTTTGCGCCCTGTACTAGTTGAATTTGCCCTTTTGCGGGTCTATCCAACAAAAAAATAATGACTTCGACTTTCGCTGTTTGATGGTCGAAACTCCTCTGGCTCCAGCGCGGGTGCCTCTAGCATTGGCTGACTATCTCTATTCGGGAGACAATGCATGAAGCACGAGCATGATATCGCTTACCCACTGTACGACGGTCGTTGGGAACATGACGCCTGCGGCACTGGCTTTCTGGCCAATGTCTCCGGCAAGGCAAGCCATGCGGTTGTGGCAACTGCCCTTGAAGCCCTCGCCCGTCTTACCCATCGCGGCGCACAGGATGCGGACGCCGAGACGTACGATGGCGCTGGCATTCTGACCCAGATTCCCAAAAGTTTGCTGTTAGAGGAACTTGAGCAACAGCATATCGCTATTGCCAATCCTGCTGATCTGGCTGTCGGCATGCTTTTTTTGCCCTCTACAGCACGATCTCCCGACGCAGCACAACGGAGCCGCGAGATCATCGAGCAAACGCTGATAGACGCAGGCCTGCACTTTCTGGGTTGGCGCAATCCGCCGCTTGACTATACGGTGCTGGGGACGCGAGCAAGAGAAACCGCGCCCTGTATCGCCCAGGTCTTGCTGGCTCGCCCGGCCCAACTCGCCCCCGATCAGTATGGACGAACCCTGTACTATGCTCGCAGATTGATCGAACGCCGCTTGCGTGAAGCCACAATCAACGATTGCTATATCGTTTCATTGTCGCACACGACGCTTGTTTACAAAGGTCTACTGGCTCCGCACCAGCTAGCAAGCTTCTATCTCGATCTGGCCGATCCGCGCTATACCAGCGCCATTGCCGTATTCCATCAGCGTTACAGCACCAATACTTTCCCCGCCTGGCCTCTCGCTCAACCCATGCGCATGCTGGCACACAACGGAGAGATTAATACGATTCAGGGCAATCGCAACTGGATGCAGGCCCGCGAGAGCACCCTGACCTCACCTCTTTGGGAGGATAAACTAGCGGATCTGCTCCCGATCATCCAGCCTGGTGGCAGCGATTCGGCTCAGCTCGATAACGCGCTTGAATTACTGGCTTATTCCGGGCGCGATGTGCTGCATAGCATGCAGATGCTGGTCCCTCCCGCCTGGGAACAGAATCCTGAGTTAGACGATGCTCAACAGGCGTGGTGCGAGTATCACGCGGGCATGCTTGAACCCTGGGATGGCCCTGCCGCCCTCGTTTTTTGCGATGGTCAGATTGTCGGAGCCGCGCTTGATCGCAATGGATTGCGCCCCGCCCGCTATACGCTGACAACGCAGGGCTTGTTGATTGTGGCATCCGAAGCTGGCGTCGTTCAGTGCGCAGCTCACGAGGTTATAGAGCATGGCAGACTGGGGCCGGGCGAGATGATCGCGGTTGACGTGGAACGTGGCACATTATTACGCAATGCTGAGATTAAAGAAACCCTGGCACAACGCCAACCCTATCGCCAGTGGCTAGATGAGCAACTGATAGACCTGACAGAACCGAACGAACAGACAACTTTTCAAGAAAACGCGCCCCTGGATACGACTACCCTGTTCGCACGCCAACAACTCTTCGGCTACACCCATGAAGACATCGAAATGATCCTGCGCCCGATGCTGACGGAAAACAAAGAGCCTGTCTGGAGCATGGGCGATGATGCGCCCCTGGCTCCCCTTTCATCTCAATCCCGTTCTTTCTCGGACTACTTTCGCCAACGCTTCGCCCAGGTGACGAATCCCCCTATCGATCCCTTGCGCGAACGTATCGTAATGTCGCTTGATTGCTATCTCGGTCGCCGTCAGAGTCTGTTAACCGAGACCGCCCAGCACGCCCGGCTCCTGCATCTGGCGACGCCGCTCCTGACAAGCACGCAACTAACAGCCCTACGCAACTTTCCCGATCCCGCTTTCCGCGTCCATACCTTGAACACAACTTTTGCCATAGCCGCCGGACCCGATGCCCTTGAATCTGCTCTCGACCGTCTCGCACAGGAAGCGAGCGAGGCCGTGACCGATGGAGTTACACTGCTGATCTTAAGCGACCAGGAAGCTACGACGGATCACGCACCCATTCCAATGCTGATCGCGGTTAGTGCGGTACATCGCGCCTTGATCGAGCGCGGCCTGCGTATGCACACATCGTTGATCTGCGAAACCTGCGCGGCTTGCGACATTCATCAAATCGCCCTGCTGCTAGGTTATGGCGCGGAAGCGATTGTGCCAACATTGGCGATAGAGAGTGTGCAATCGCTGGCAGGCGAACGGCGTCTGGAGCATATCACGCGTCAACAAGCGGTTGCCGCCTATTTCCATATCGTTGAGGATGGCCTCTGTAAAGTCATGGCGCGTATGGGTATCTCGACGCTGCGCAATATCGTCGGGGCTGGTCAGTTCGAGGTAATCGGCCTTGCTCCTGAGATGGTTGAACGCTGCTTCGCAGGCTCCGCCGTTCATCCTGGCAAAATCACCTTCAAGCACATTGCCGAGCAGGTGATAAAACGCTGCGAGCCGCTTGTACAGCCGCAAGAGCCAGCTGCAACGAACGAGCGGAGGCGCAAGCTGGCCGATCAGGGACGGTATCGCTTTCGGCGCGACGCCGAATATCACGCCTATAATCCGCTGATCGTTCGTATGCTGCAAAAAGCGGCCCAGAGCGGCAATGCAGCAGATTATCGCCAGTTTACGGACATGGTCTATAAGCGTCCAGCGACCAATCTGCGCGATCTGCTGGCTTTTGTGCCGACAACGCCGATCCCATTGGAGCAAGTGGAGTCGATGGAGTCGATCCGGGCGCGTTTCGTCATCTCCGCTATGTCGGTTGGCGCACTCAGTTCCGAGACGCATCGCACCATAGCCGCAGCGATGAACAGCATCGGCGGGCGCAACAATACCGGCGAAGGTGGTGAAGATCCCGATTGGTATCACGAGACAATCGACGGCTACCCCGTGAGCAGCAAGATCAAGCAAGTCGCTTCGGCGCGCTTCGGCGTCACGGCTGAATACCTGGTACGAGCTCAAGAGATAGAGATCAAGATGGCACAGGGATCGAAGCCTGGCGAAGGTGGGCAACTCCCGCCAGCGAAGGTCTCGTCGTTTATTGCTCGCTTGCGCCACACCTCACCAGGAGTCCCGCTGATCTCGCCACCTCCGCATCACGATATCTATAGCATCGAAGATATCGCACAACTAATCTACGACCTGCATCAAGTCAATCCGCAGGCGAAAGTGGGCGTCAAGCTGGTAGCCAGCATGGGTGTGGGAACAATCGCAGCAGGCGTGGCCAAAGCACATGCGGACTACATCTTGATTAGCGGACATGACGGCGGGACAGGAGCCTCACCGCTCCAATCGATCAAGCATGTTGGCATGCCCTGGGAACGAGGGCTGGCGGAGACGCAGCAGGTGCTTGTGCGCAACGGACTGCGCAAACGCGTTAAAGTGCGGGTGGATGGCGGGCTAAAGACCGGGCGCGATGTGATTATCGGCGCAATGCTGGGAGCGGAAGAGTTCGGCTTTGGCACGGCGGCTCTGGTCGTACTCGGCTGCGATATGGCCCGGCAGTGCCACCTCAACACCTGCCCAACAGGTATTGCCACCCAGCGAGAGGATTTGCGCGCCAAATTCAGCGGCAGGCCGCAGTACCTTATTAACTACCTCACCCTGGTTGCCGAAGAGGTCCGTGAGTGGTTGGCGCAACTGGGAATTGCTCGCCTGGACGATCTGCTTGGGCGAGCGGACCTGCTCCAATGCCCAGAAAATTGCGCGGTTGACGTGGATTCCCTGCTCGTGGCCAATCCAGAAAGGTTCTCGCCCGCAGCCGTTGCTAGCGTGCCGCCCTCGCCTGTAGCCGAACAATTGTTGATCGATGCCGAACAGGCGCTGGCTGGCGAGCGCAGCGTCTTGACCCAGCACTGCATCCATAACTATGATCGTTCGATAGGGGCCGGACTGGCTGGCGAGATTGCACGCCGCTACGGCAATGTGGGCCTTCCAGGTGTGAGCATCACCTGTCACTTTCAGGGAGCGGCGGGGCAGAGCTTTGGCGCGTTTAGCGTCCCCGGCATGCGCCTGCTGCTTCACGGAGAGGCAAACGACTACGTAGGCAAGGGAATGACGGGCGGCCAAATTGTGATTGCTCCTCCTGTCGATGCGATTTTTGCCGCGCAGGAAAACACCATCCTGGGCAATACGGTTCTCTATGGAGCGACTGGAGGACAGCTTTTTGCTGCCGGGCGAGCTGGCGAGCGTTTTGCCGTGCGCAACAGTGGGGCACTGGCGGTGGTAGAAGGCGTGGGCGCACATGGCTGCGAGTACATGACCGGCGGTATGGTGGTTGTGCTGGGTGAGACCGGCCCT
>DASTZT010000457.1:0-4702 GCA_035764225.1 Ktedonobacteraceae bacterium | reverse complement strand
TCCCGCTCAAAAACGTCCTTTGACCAGCCATCAAAGACGATATGATGCACCGTCAGGACCAGCACATATTCCGTCGGCGCGAGCTGTATCAGTGTGCCACGGATTAATGGTCCCTGGCTTAGATCAAAGGGTTGCAACGCTTCAGTACGGGCGATTTGCTGCGCCTGCGCCTCGCGCTGCTCCATAGACAAATGTTGCAGGTCGATGATCGAAAACGGCACCTGGAACGGCTCGTGGATGCGCTGTACCGGCTCTCCGTCCATCTCATCGATGGTGGTGCGCAAGGCTTCATGGCGCAGCACAATCTCGCTCAGACTCTGCTCCAACGCCTCTACATGCAGCCAGCCATGAAGACGCAAGGCCGTCGGCACATTATAGAAGGGACTCTCCGGGTCCAGTTGATACAGGAACCACAGACGCTGCTGAGCAAACGAGAGCGGCAGCAACGCTGGACGCGTGCGCACATTCAGCGCCGGAAGCGAACTCTTATCCTGGTACCACAACGCCATTTCTACTTGCTCGGCAAAGGCTGCCAGTGTCGGATGCTCGAAGATGGTACGCAAGGGTAGATCGACCTCAAGGGCTTTGTAGAGATGGGCGAGCACTTTGATGGCAAGCAGAGAATAGCCGCCAAGCGCGAAAAAGTTGTCAAAGACGCTCACTCGCTCCAGGTGCAATATCTGCATCCAGATACCTGCCAGGATCTCCTCGATAGCAGTGCGCGGCGCTATATAGGAAGTTGCCTGCCCGCTCCGCTCTTGCTCCGGTGCAGGCAAGGCGCGTCGATCCACTTTGCCATTGGGCGAGAGTGGCAACTGTTCCAGGAACACAAAATTCGCTGGCACCATATACGGCGGCAGGTGCCCACGTAGCCAGGTGCTTAGCTGATCGCCAGTAACAGCCCCCGTTTGTTCAGCGACAACATACGCGACTAGCAGTTTTGTGCCAGGCTGATCCTCACGCACGATCACCACCGTCTCACGAACGGCAGCGTGCTGGCTCAGCATGGTCTCGATCTCACCCAGTTCAATGCGAAAACCGCTGATCTTGACCTGGTAATCGATGCGCCCCATAAACTCGATAGTACCGTCTGCACGATAGCGTGCTAAGTCGCCAGTTTTGTATAACCTCCCTCCATTACTAAATGGACTGGGCACAAATTTCTCAGCCGTTAAGCCTGGCCGATAGAGGTAGCCACGCGCCAGGCCATCGCCACCAATGTAAAGTTCACCAGGAATGCCGATGGGAACCGGCTGCAAGTGCGCATCCAGCAGGTAGACTTGCGTATTGGCAATTGGGCGTCCAATAGAGACGGAGCTGCCAACCTGCTCCTCTTCCGTCATGGGATGGCAACAGGTAAAGGTGGTATTCTCCGTTGGTCCATAGCCGTTGATAAGCACACAGTTACCTCGTTCGGCCAGGACTTTCTTTACATGGGGAACAGAGAGAATATCTCCTCCTGCCAGCACTTGCTCTACGGTGCGCAAACTTTCAAGATGGTACTCCACCATCTGATGAAACAGCCCGGAGGTGAGCCAGAGCGTCGTGATCTGTTCTTTCCTAATCACTCGTTGCAGCTCATTCAAGGACGATGTATGAGCCGGAAACACAACCAGACGGCCACCATTCAGCAGAGGACCCCAGATCTCAAACGTCGAAGCATCAAAGGGGACCGGAGCAAACTGTAAGAAGACTTCTCGTGGAGAAAACCTTACATAGTCCGTCTCCTTCACCAGACGCACCACATTCGCATGGGTCACACTGACGCCCTTCGGGGTGCCAGTAGAGCCTGAAGTATAGATGACATACGCCAGATTAGCCGTGCTTAATCCATCAAGCGAGGTGAAGGCACAATTCTCTTCTCCTACCTTTTCAACCAGCTCCTCTATGTCGTGGATCGAAATTCCTTGTGTCGGCAGACGCTCAAGCAATTTTTGCTGAGTGAGCAGCAGCGTGATACGCGCATCTGCGAGCATAAAGGCCAGCCGTTCCTGCGGATAAGCGGGGTCCAGTGGCACATAGATGCCGCCTGCTTTGAGGATCGCCAGCAAGCTCACAATCAGTTCTAACGACCGTTCCAGGCAGAGGCCGACCGGGACTTCTGGCCCAACTCCCAAATCACGTAGCCGTCTGGCAAGGCGATTGGCGCACTGATCGAGCGCCCGGTAACTCAGGGCTTGCTCTTCAAAGACGACTGCGATGGCATCTGGACGCAAGTACACCTGCTCCTCAAACAGCTCATGGATACAACGATGCTGGGGATAGGGAGTCTGAGTGTCATTCCAGTCATGCAACACCACCTGCTGCTCAGCCTGGGGCAGGAGCGGATAGGACATAATGGACTGCTCAGGATTGACGACAATAGCTTGCAGCAGCGTCTGTAAATGCCCGACCATGCGTTTGATCGTCGTGGCATCAAACAGATCAGTGCTGTATTCGATCTTTCCGCGCATGCCGCCGTCTATTTCCGTCAATTCAAGCATGATATCAAATTTTGCGGTCTCGCTATCGACTTCGAGCGAACTCAATTCCAGATCGGCCAATGGCTGCACCGATGCCAGGATATTTTGTAAGACAAACGCCGTCTGGAAGAGCGGATTACTATTGGGCGAACGCTCCACCTTCAATTCCTGCACCAGGCGCTCAAAGGGCAGATCCTGGTGGTCATAGGCAGCCAATGTCGTCTCTCGCACCCGCTGCAGCAACGTGTGGAAGGAGGGATTGCCCGTCAAGTCGGTGCGCAACACCAGGGTGTTGACGAAAAAGCCAATCAGCTCTTCCAGTTCCATCTGGCGGCGATTGGCCACCGGAGAGCCGACGAGGATGTCATGCTGCCCACTGTAGCGTGCGAGCAACACATTGAAGGCCGCCAGCAAAGTCATGAAGAGCGTCGCACCTTCTCGCCGACTCAATTCTTTCAGTGCCGTAGAGAGCGAGGCATCAATGGTAAAGCGTTCGGCAGCACCTCGGAACGTCTGAATAGCCGGGCGAGGCCGGTCGGTGGGCAAACTCAGCATGGTGGTAGCCCCGGTGAGCTGTTTGCGCCAGTAGGCCAGTTGCTCTGTAAGTGCATGATCCTGCGACCACTCGCGCTGCCAGAGCGTATAGTCAGCATATTGCAGCGCCAACGTTGGCAGGGGAGATGGACGATCCTGGCTAAAAGCTTCATAGAGCATACCCAGCTCACGCAGGAAAATGTCCTTTGACCAGCCATCGAAGGCAATGTGATGCATCGTCAAGATCAGCACATGCTCCGTGCCGAAGGTCTGAGCGAAGCTAGACGCGCTAGCGTCGTTGACCTTCGGAATTTCAAGACTCTCGCCTGGCGCAAGACGTACCAGCTTGCCACGGATTAACGGCCCCTGACTGAGATCAAAAGGCCGCATCACTTCTGCCTGAGCCAGTTGCTGTACCTTCTCCTGCTGGCAATCGGCAGACAACGCTTCCAGGTTGGTGAGGGCAAGCGACATCTGGAAAGGCGGGTGGATGCACTGCACCGGTTGTCCATCTACCTCGTCGATGGTCGTACGTAAGACCTCATGACGCCGCACAATCTCGCTCAGGCTGCGTTCCAACGCATCTTGCTGCAAAGGGCCATGAATAGAGAGGGCCACCGGGATATTATAGAAAGGACTCTGTGGCTCCAACTGATGCAGCACCCATAGACCCTGCTGAGCAAGTGAGAGCGGCAGCAAGGCCGGGCGAGGATACACATCGAGTTGCGGTAAAGTAACCCCTGACTGGTCTTTGCGCACCTGCTCCACCTGTTCCGCCAGCGCCGCAATGGTCGGGTACTTGAACAGCACGTTGAAAGGCAGCTCCACCTGCAAAGCTTTACGCAGACGAGCGATCACCTGCATCGCCAGCAAAGAGTGGCCCGCGATGGCAAAAAAGTCATCAAAAACGCCCACTTGCTGCTGCAAGATATCGCTCCAGATCCCTGCCAGGATCTCTTCAATCGAATTACGTGGAGCTACATAAGGAACCGCTCGTTCCCCCTGGCTCTGCTCAGGCTCAGGCAGGGCGCGGCGATCTACTTTGCCGTTGGGCAAAAGCGGCAGCTGCGGCAGCGAGACAAAAACTGCCGGAACCATATAATAGGGCAGTCTCTCGCCCAGCCAGGCGCGTAAATTGTCATTGATCCCAGCTTGTGCGCTATCGGTAACCACGTAAGCGATCAGGCGTTTATCCCCTGATTGATCCTCGCGGGCCACCACGACCGCCTCTCGGACGGAGGGATGCACGCGTAGTACAGCCGCAACCTCGCCAGGTTCGACGCGGAAGCCACGGATCTTGACCTGATCGTCAAACCTGCCGATGAATTCAAGCGAGCCATCAGCAAGTTCACGCACATGGTCGCCCGTTTTATAGAGTCGCTCTCCCGGCTTCGAACCAAAGGGATTGGGCACAAAACGTTCGGCGCTGAGTTCAGGTCGATCCAGGTAGCCGCGAGCAACCCCAGGGCCACCAATGTACAGCTCACCGGAAGTTCCAGCGGGTACGGGGCAAGCATGCTCATCCAGCACATAGACCTGGGCATTGGCGACCGACTGCCCTATCGGCACGAGTAAAGAAGCTTCACGATGCCGATAACGCGTCCTCATGTCGTATGTTAATGCGCCTATGGTCGCTTCGGTTGGGCCATAGTGATTAAAAATAAGACAATGCGGAGCGAGCGTAAATAGCTGCTCAATAATGCTCC
>DASTZT010000456.1:0-5464 GCA_035764225.1 Ktedonobacteraceae bacterium | reverse complement strand
CTTTATTGCTCCTGGTGCTGTTTGCTGTATCCCAGCTTCTTACCCTTGTACTTCTTGGCCTTATTATTAGCCTCATCCTTATTGGCCTTACCGGATCCGTAGGGCTAGAGGATCTGGTAGGGCTGACAGTAAGACTGGCCGCAAGTACGGTACGGGGAGATTAACGGGAGCAACGAAGCAACCCAATCCAAAGAAGGTAACCTGATAGAGGACTTCCCAGTCGGGAGGTTCTCTTTTTTGTATTATCGATTGAATTCAGGAGGAATTATGGCAATCGCCGCAAAGGTTCTTCAGCAAACAGGTGGACCCTCGCAAGCGCCACACTCGGATCAAGCACGAGAGTTGGCAGGTAGCGCTATCCTTTGTGAGGCGCTGATCCGCGAGGGGGTGGAGGTGATGTATGGCTATCCCGGCGGCGCGATCATGCCGTTTTATGATGCGCTGACAGCCTATCCCGCGCTGCATCATATTCTAGTCCGGCATGAGCAGGCAGCCGCCCACGCTGCCGATGGCTATGCACGCGTGACCGGAAAGGTTGGCGTCTGCGTGGCCACCAGTGGTCCAGGCGCAACGAACCTGGTCACCGGTCTGGCAACCGCGTTTATGGACTCAGTTCCTATAGTCGCGATTACAGGGCAGGTGGCACGGCCCTTTATTGGGCGCGATGCCTTCCAGGAAACCGATGTGATTGGCGTCACTCAACCAATTACCAAACACAATTTTCTGGTGCGTAGCACGGACGAGATCGCTGATATCGTGCATGAAGCTTTCCATGTCGCTCGGAGTGGCCGTCCTGGCCCGGTACTGATTGATATCCCGAAAGATGTGCAACTGGCTAAAGCATCCTATGCTCCTCTAGCAACGAGTGAACAAGACGAGCAAGCCAGTGCGAACGCTGCTCCTTCGCCATATCGGCTGTCACAGGCGGTGCAGTTGATCGCTCAGGCGCGGCATCCACTCCTTATGACTGGTCATGGTGTCATCCTGTCGAACGCCTATGAGGAACTATTGGCTTTCGCGGAAAAGACCTCTATTCCAGTGATTACGACCCTGCTTGGGTTAAGTGCTTTCCGGGATACGCACCCGTTGCAACTCGGTATGCCAGGCATGCATGGTCCCGCGCATGTCAATCGCGCTATCGGGGAGGCGGACCTGATTATTGGCGTTGGCTTGCGCTTTGATGATCGCGTCACTGGCAAAGTCAGCGAGTTCGCGCCCCATGCTCGCCTGATCCATATCGATATCGATCCCTCCGAAATGCACAAAGTGAAGGTGGCGACCGTTCCTATCGTCTGCGATGCGAAAGTAGCTCTGGCCGCACTGACCGAGGCAGTGCAGCCTGCTAACCATAGCGCATGGTTAAGCGAAATCCGCGCCTGGCAGGCGGAGAATGAAAAGCGTCAGGAAAGCGTAAAGCGCGAGCAAGCGATGCCTGAGCCAGCCAGCATCTTGCATGCTATCAGGGCGGCGACCAACGGCGAAGCCATTATTGTCTCCGATGTGGGGCAGCATCAGATGTGGACGGCTCGCTTTTATCAGTGGACGCGCCCCAATAGCCATCTGACCTCAGGTGGCCTGGGTACGATGGGCTTTGCGCTCCCGGCTGCGATGGGGGCCAGCATGGGCGTGCCTGATGCGCCCGTCTGGGTGGTCGCGGGCGATGGTGGCTTTCAGATGAATATTCAGGAACTGGCGACCTTGCAGCAGGAAGGGATCGCGCTCAAAGTTGCCATCATGAACAATGGCTATCTTGGCATGGTGCGCCAATGGCAGCAATTTTTCCACCAGCGCAACTATTCAGAAACTCCCATTACTGGCCCTGATTACGTCAAACTGGCCGCAGCGTACGGGCTGACCGGGATGCGCATCACCCGTAGCGACGAAGTGGAGGCAGCGATCAAGCGGGCGATGGAAACGGAAGGCACCGTTATTATCGACTTTGTGATTGAGTCAGAGGCCAATGTCTATCCAATGGTTGCCCCTGGCTCAGGGATAACAACCATGATTGAAGAGACAGGAGAAGAGAGTGCCTGAAATAACGAATCAGACGGCTCCCACGCATCGCACCGGGCACTCCAATGCGCCCGATGGAGCGGAGTGCATGCATGCCTTGATCGTCCTGGTCGAAGATAAGCCCGGTGCTATTGACCGCGTGGTGGGTGTGCTGCGCCGCCGCCGCGCCAATATGCAGACGCTCACGCTTGGGCGTAGCGGCCCGGCGGATGCGGCGGATGTGGTGCGAATCTCCGTCTTCGTCAACGATTCGGAAGTGGGAATTGACCATCTTGTAGCGCAGTTACGCAAAATTGTGGATGTGCAGCGCGTGGACAATCTGCCGTACCAGCAGTCCGTTAGCAGAGAACTGGCTTTGATTAAGGTGAGCAGCACGGCGGAGAATGTCAACGAAATTATTGATCTTGGTACCCCCTTTGGGTCTCGTGTACTTGAGGTCACGGCTGAAACGGTCACTCTGGAGGTGACGAATAGCGCAGAACAGATCGAAAGACTGGTTGGTCTATTGCAAGGCTATGGCATCCGCGATGTCGCTCGCTCTGGCAGCGTAGCGATTGCCCGCTTTCAGTATCCTCAAGCGGATCGAGCATAGCCAGAGCTTTCTCTGCTTCCAGAAATGAATGATATACCGGCCAAACCCTAAAGTGTCAAGTGAAAATGTACTAAGGAGAAAAACACAGATGGCGAATATTTACTATGACTCAGATGCAGACCTCGCGCTGATTCAGCAGAAGCGCATTGCGATCATTGGCTATGGCAGCCAGGGCCACGCCCACGCCCTCAATCTGCGCGATAGTGGCTGTGATGTGGTGGTGGGCCTTCCCACTGGCAGCAAGAGTCGGGAGAAAGCGGAAGCCGAAGGTTTGCGCGTGATGACGCCTGCCGATGCTGCTGAGCAGGCCGACGTGATGATGATCTTGATCCCCGATCAGCACCACCGCGAAGTATTTGAGCGCGACATCAAGCCTGGTCTGGCTCCAGGAAAAATGCTGTTGACCGCTCACGGCTTCAGCCTGCACTATGCGCAGATTGTGCCCCCGCCCGATATCGACGTGGCAATGGTAGCTCCGAAGAGTCCCGGCCATATGTTGCGTCGCCTCTTTACTGAAGGGGTAGGCGTTCCCGCGCTGTGGGCGGTGTATCAGGATGCGACCGGCAATGCAGAGGCGTTAACGCTGGCGTATGCGCGTGCGTTGGGCAGCACCCGCGCAGGCGTTCTGCGCACAACCATCGCCGAAGAGACCGAGACAGATCTCTTTGGAGAGCAGACCGTGCTTTGCGGAGGCATCACCTCACTGATCCGCACTGGTTTTGAAACGCTGGTAGAAGCTGGCTATCAGCCGGAAATTGCCTACTTTGAATGCATGCACGAGATGAAACTGATCGTTGATCTGCTCTACCAGGGTGGCATGGACTACATGCGCTACTCCGTCAGCGATACCGCCGAGTATGGAGATTACGTCTCCGGCCCTCGCGTCATCGACGAGCATGTCCGCGAGCAGATGCGCAAAGTGCTGCAAGAGATTCAGGATGGCTCATTCGCCACGCGCTGGATTTTGGAGAATCAGGCCGGTCGCCCCAGCTTCCTGGCGATGCGTCGCGCCGGAGCACAGCATCAAATAGAGCAAGTTGGCCGGGATCTGCGGGCCATGATGCCCTGGCTGCATCCCGGACAGAAAAGTACCACAGGTATTGAAGCAAAGGCAGAGTCAAGCAGGTAAGAGGTCGGGGCAGCAGTCATGCTGCCCAGATCATGAAGGAGGAATCAACATCATGGCAGATCCAGCGGTAGTAAAAATTTTTGACACCACCTTACGCGATGGCGAACAGTCGCCGGGGGCTACAATGACCACAGAGGAAAAGCTCAAAGTGGCCGAACAACTTGTGCGCCTGAACGTGGATATCATCGAGGCGGGCTTTCCTGCCGCTTCTCCTGGCGACCTGCTGGCTGTCAGAGAAATTGCGCGGCGCACCCACGGCACGGCGATTGCCGGGCTTGCTCGCGCCAGTATGAGTGATATTGATGCCGCGTGGGAAGCCGTGCGCGATGCTGAGCGCCCGGTGATCCATGTCTTCCTTGCAACCTCTGAAATTCATCTCAAACATAAGCTGAAGATCGACCGCGAAGAGGCTTTGCAGCAGGTCAGATCGATGGTTGCCTATGCTCGCAAGCTCTGTCCAACCGTCGAGTTCTCAGCGGAAGATGCTACCCGTAGCGATTGGGACTACCTCTGTCGCGTCTTTGAAACCGCGATTAAGCAGGGCGCGACAACGGTCAATATTCCTGACACCGTTGGCTATACCCTCCCGCACGAGTACGAGATGCTTTTCCGCTATCTGCGTGAGCGCGTGCCGGGGATCGAGGATGTGACGATGAGCGCCCACTGTCACAATGACCTGGGCATGGCAACGGCCAATACTTTAGCAGCCATTAAAGCCGGGGCGCGACAGGTCGAAGTCACCGTGAACGGCCTGGGAGAGCGAGCGGGCAATACCGCGATGGAAGAGGTCGTGATGGCTCTGCGTACCCGCCCGGAGGCTTTTGGCAACGTCGATACCACTATTCGTTCGCAGGAGTTGCTGCTGGCAAGTCAACTGATAAGCCGCCTGACCAGCATACCGGTCCAACCCAATAAAGCCGTCGTCGGGGCCAATGCCTTTGCGCATGAAGCCGGTATTCACCAGGATGGCATGCTCAAGCATCGCCTGACTTACGAGATTATGACTCCGCAATCAGTTGGTTGGGGCGATACCAAACTGGTATTGGGCAAGCATTCCGGTCGTCATGGCCTCGATGCTCGCCTGCGTCAGCTCGGTCATCGCCTGGCCGCCGAACAATTAAAGGACGCCTATAAGCGGTTTGTGGCCCTGGCCGATCAGAAGAAACAGATTACGGATGCCGATCTGCTCTATATCGTCGAGAGCAGCCAGGAAACGCCCGCGGCGATTTAAGACTTGCTACGAACAATCCCGTCTCGTCAATAGAGACGGGATCAAGCAAAGGAGTATACTTGTGACCCAGATCGAAATTTCAAAAGGCCCGCAAGCGACACCATCTCAACCTAAAAGCGGGGCGACTCCTATTGACGAAGGCTACGCCTATTTTGAGGGCAACATTGTGCCCATGAGCGAGGCGAAAGTCAGCGTCGCGACGCATGCGCTGCAATACGGCACCGCTTGCTTTGAGGGGATTCGCGGCTACTGGAACGAGCAGCAGCAACAGCTCTATATCCTCAAAATGCGTGAACATTACGAGCGCATGGCTGCCTCCTGGAATGTGCTCCACATGCGCCCCAGCGAATCGATAGAAGACCTTTGTCGCATCACCGTAGAGCTGTTGCGCAAGCAGGAGCTGCGTCAGAATACCTATGTACGCCCTCTGACCTACAAATCTTCCTGCACGATTCGCTTAACGCTGCAAGAGTTGGAGGATGCGGTCGCAATCTACGCT
>DASTZT010000455.1:0-4793 GCA_035764225.1 Ktedonobacteraceae bacterium | reverse complement strand
ATAGCAGTATTCATTGTCTGAAACATTTTGAGCGCGATTTATAAGAATTGAAATTGCTATCACCAAAGAATAATGGAGCAACATTTTGAGCGAAAACGCAACCCCAAACGAAATTGAGCGTCTCGAAAAACTTGCCATCGGCTTGCTGACGTATTCAGGTGATCCTCATATAGCTGAGCCTCGCCTCTTTCTCGGCAAAATTCCTGAGAATCTACCCATTGAGATACCTATGCCTGAACGAAGCCGTGTGTTGGGGGCGCTGGCCCGAAGTGAAAAATACATAGAGATTGTGTTGGAGAGCGATCTCAAGCCAGAAGAAATTGTCGGCTTTTACCGTACTCAACTCTCGTCGCAAGGTTGGAACGAGCCAGAAGAGCTGCAGCCTCATCAGAATGGCGGCTTCCTCCACACTGGCCTCGGCCCTCATATGAATATTACTTTCTGTCAGGCATCTGGCGGTGCGGGTCTGACATTAAGCGTTGTGCAGCTGTCAGACGCAACTGCCAATATACATCTGAATCTCGGCCTGGGTCACGAGATGAACCCGTGTGCTCAGCAAGCCAGGAATCGCCGCCATATGCAGCGCCACCACAGGATATTTGAGATGATTCCTCCTCTTACGCCTCCGCAAGGTGCGCAACAACAAAATGGAGGTGGGAATAGTGGCCCTGACCAGGTTCACACGACTGCGACCCTCAAAACCAATCTGGCGCTGGATGTTCTGGCGAAACATTACGCCGATCAGTTGGTTCGTGGTGGCTGGACGCAGACCGATACAGGCGCGAGTGGTCCATTGGTCTGGTATACCTGGCGTTTCACGAATGAGGACCAGGAACCGTGGAGCGGCCTGTTTTTCGTGCTGAAAACGCCTGAGCAACCAGATAACTACTTCCTCTGTGTTCGGGCCTCCTGGATCGAGCCCGAAAGTGACCAGAAGGGCAGCGGCTGGTATAGCAGCACCCGCCTTTATTAGAGAGCCTGGTAAATCATAAAGAAAGAAGAGAAATAATCAATGACGACCAACGCAGCTTCTCCGCAGCGATTATATCTGATGCAAGTCGCATCTATGCCAGAGCCTATGAATATTCCTTTTCCTTGCTATCTTGTGCAGACAGGCGATGGTAAAAACGTTCTGATCGATAGCGGCTTGCCATTGGGAGACTTTTCCCTTCCTGCGGGCATGCCAGCGCCAATCAGAGGAAAAAACGTCCTGGAACAGCTGGCGATGCTTGATCTGCGCCCTGAAGATATTGATTTGCTCGTTTGTACTCACTTTGATGGCGATCATGCGGGCAATCACGCGGCTTTCCCCAATGCGCAGCTTGTTGTCCAGCGTGAGCATTATGAAGTTGCTCGTAATGGGCATCCGCGCTTTGCCGGGGTACGTTCCCAATGGGATTTGCCAACATCGCGTTACCGTTTGATTGAGGGCGACTTTGAGCTGCTGCCTGGCCTCGAACTGATCGAGACCAGCGGCCATGCACCTGGACATCAATCCGTTCTTGTGCGCCTCCCACAAAGTGGTCCGGTGCTGCTCACCATTGATGCTGTTGCTCAGCAGAGCAGCTTCGTCCCTGATCGCGCTGCTGGTCCAATGGATGCCGATCAAGAAGGAGCGATTGCCAGCACGCGCAAGCTGCTCGATCTGGCCCAACGCGAACACGTCTCGCTGGTCATCTTTGGACATGACAACGAACAGTGGCAAACGCTTAAGAAGCTGCCTGATTATTATGGATAGCTTTTCTGCTCGTTGAAGGTTGTAGCTTGATGGAACTGCGGCTGAGAAAATAAGATACTTTCTCAGCCGCAGTTTTTGTATGGTTCAGCCAGACCCTACGAATTGCTATGGTTGCAATGCTCCATCGGTGGTGGCACGTCAAGAGCTGGATTGCCGACGAAAAAATTGAGCGGCTTCAGGGAAAAGCCGACCATCTCCACTGGCATCACCGGCCAGTCTTCTGAACGCGGAACATGAGTTGAGCCGAAGGTGTACCAGGTGACGACGTTTGTGTTGACCAGCGAGCGGTTCTGTTGAACATACATTGGCAAACCGTCTCCGCCTCTACGCTGATTGGGGTAGTCGCCGCCCGCGAAGCGCTCTCGCGGATCGTACTGCGTCCCCCACAGATGAGAGCGGACAAATCCTCCACGTTCCCATTGAGAGGTACCCTCGTGAAAGAGGGGGAAAACATTCGAGCCGGGTACTAATTTGTAAGCTACAGGCTGACCGAGCGCATTGCGTACGTTCGGGTTGATGACTTTCCAGTATCGTGAAGTTCTGGGTTCGATAGTCCGTTGCGCTTCGATCTCAGTGGCGAGCAGGGTCTCACGGGCGATCCAGGCGTTGCCGCGTGGATTCTCTGGCCCAGGGGGAAGCGGCTCACAGTTGACTTCGACGAGCGAGTTTTGTAATCCATCAAGCATCCAGTCGAGCCTGACGTTGAAATAATGCTGATGGTTAGGCCCGTAGAGGCCAGGTGCGACCAGCGTGCCTGAAATGGGCTGCTCACCGGGCGCAATGGCTGCTGGGGCAATAATGCCGGTTAGTTTGACCTCGAACTGGATGGAGCCGTCTTGATACAGATACCAGTAGAAGCCATATTCGTAATTGCCTACGGTGGCAATCATGGAGATTACCAACCGCCGGGATCGTCGTACCTCGGCCCTTGTCGAGCCGTCCGGGTTATACTCAAGGTGCTTCCAGAGCAGGCCATAGTCCTCTTCGTGCATGCAGATGGCATTTTTGAGCAAGATTGGCTGCCCCTCTGCGTCGTTGACCCACGCGTCGAAATAGTGGATGACTCCCAGGCAGTCGCAGCCCAGTTCAAGGCTATTGGCCAGCACACCGATGCCGACCTCGCCAGTATCGAGGACATTTTTAAAGTTATGGGTGGGAGACCCATCTCCATATGGTACATACATCTCATCAAGCGAGGCCCGATAGAGCAGGGAGCGCCATCTCTCCTGGTCGAAATATTCTACAAGGTGCAATACGAGTCCTTCGCGCGGCGTAAAGCCTACCAGAAAGCGCCACTTTTGCCAGCTCACCCGGTTGCCGTCAACCTGGAAGCTTACCCCTTCCGGCTGCGTGATGGCAAGCGGCTTGAGATCGGTACGCAGGCCCTTTGGAAAATAGGGGACGTTTGCGGGATCGCTGATACTGGCTACTGTATAGTTTCCCCCACGCTCAGGAATGGGGACGATACCAAAATCATCGACCTTTACCATCATGCTGTCCAGCTCAACCGTGACTTTGATCCCTTCGAGTGGTCGCGCATAATAATTGTCTTCCGCGCCCTGGCTGAGCGTGGCTTGCAGGCAAATGAAACGTCCTTGCTCCGGGTCGTCTGCTGGCCCCCAGCGTCCGCTGGTCCAGGGGAAGAGGGAAACCGTGCTGATATCGCTGATGCCTCGTCTGGCGATGGCCTGCTGAAAGGCGGGATCGGCGTATGCGGCCTCCATCGCTCCAAAGACCTCTGGATATGTCAGCGCGGGCTGAATATCGCTCCGCTCGACCCATGAAGTGATTGTGCCCTGATCCAGCGAGACTTGCGCCTCCACTGTCAGCCTGCGCTCGTGGTCGCGAATGACGACATCCACGGTTTTTGTGAACGGGCGGCCCTGCGACCACGCCAATACAGCATCCTTCGGCGGCTCGTGCAAGCTGTAGGCCATAATACGCATTCTGGGCGTGATTTTCTCCGACGATCTGAGGAGCGATGTTGTCTGCTGGATCTCGTCTTCAGAAAGCGGGGCGAGCGGGTGCTGGTCCGCCTGGGGTGAAGCACTCGTTGTATTATCAGTTGCCATACTTTTCTTTCCCTTTTCTCTCAGAAATCTGACCGCACTGCTGGGCTTAGTGACCTCTTTAAGCAAGTTCTTTTTCTACGCTATCCGCTGCAAAAAGGGTGTCTCCTTGCTGAAGAACCTGGGGAGTGCGCCAACTGAGGGTCGCCACGATGATAATTCCCAGCACGATCCAGGTAGCATCAATGGGGCCGACCAGGATGAATGGTGCGGACGGTAGTGGCACAAACTGGAAATACAGTACGATTGCCAGGAGGATGAAAGGGATCGCGGGCAGAATCAGGTGGCGCAGCACGGTAAACTCGCTGCGATGCTCTTTCAGATAAAAAAACGGGACTGAGAGACAAGTTGCCATGTAGACCAACAGAATGGGGACGGTTAAGAGGGAGCCGAGGAAGGCAAAGCCCAGAGTGGGGCCATAGATGAGGCCAGCCACAAGCGTGATGATGGTTCCTACAACGATGGTTAAGATGATGGCTCGTCCAGGCGTGTGATAGCGATTCGTGTGCCCTAGCAAGCTGGGAAATGCTCCAATACGTCCCATTGCGTAAAGTTGGCGCGCTCCTGCGTTGATGCCAGCGTTGGCATTGCCAAGCGCACTATTGAGGATCGCGATAATGGCAATGAACGCGGCTGGTCCCCACACGCGTGATGCCAGTGTGCCCCAGGGATTTGCATCATTGGGATAGGAGGTGATTTTGGTGAAGCCCCAGCCCACAACTCCCGCGTAGCTGCAGAAGACATAGAAGAGGCCAATGCAGAGCGTGGCAAGCAAGATAGCGCGAGGCACAATACGCCTGGGGTTACGCGTTTCCTCTCCCAGCACTGCTGAGGACTCGAAGCCGCTAAAGGCCAGGAATGCGAAGAGCATGCCGAACAGCACACCTTGCCATCCGCCGAGGCCAGATTGCAAGATGGAGGCCGGATTAAAGGTGGCAAGGGTATTGCCACTTCCAGCACTGATAATCAGCCAGAGGGAAAGCACG
>DASTZT010000454.1:0-18771 GCA_035764225.1 Ktedonobacteraceae bacterium | reverse complement strand
AACGACAATCGCTAATGGGGCCTGCGCGATATAGGGTCCAGTCTGTGCGAGCGTGCCCAGGCGGCGCAACATCTCTTTATCTTCCACCACAATGAAGTGCCAGGGCTGACCGTTCATACTACTGGCGGTCAAATGTCCTGCTTCAACAATTTGTCGGATAAGCGGTTCAGGTACGGGCTTCTCCTGAAACTGGCGCACTGCCAGGACGGTGCTTACTGCTTCAAAAACATCCATAAAACGTCTCCTTTTATTAAACATGGCCTTCTATACAACAGAAAATAGCATATGACATGGACGCGAGAAAAAAAAGCATGGCCCTATGACCTGTCTGTCTTTATCAGTATACTTGTTTACTTGCCACCTACCAGGACAATTGTAAAGAGACCCGCTATCCCAAGCAGATAGAGAATAAGCACGGCAAATGAGTCCAGGCCCATATCCAGGATCTGGCGTTGGGGTCGAAAGATGATCCCGACCATATAGGCTGTAGTCAACAGGATGCCGAGGCCAGCCAGGTAGATATCGGTGTTTTGAGCCTGGGTGAGGGCGGCCTGTCCCGATAGTATATCAGCAAGGAGAAAAAGCACGGGCAGGAAAGCGTTGCCACCGAAGATATCGCTCATCGCCATCTCATAAGCTCCTAGCTTGACAGATTGGTAGCCAGTGGAGATCTCAGGAAGCGCAGTCGCTACCGCAAGCACAGTAGCCCCAAAGAGCACCCCGCTCAGGCCGATCTTATCGGCGATGACGCTCCCGCTCTCCTCAAGCGCAGCCCCTGCCGCGAGCGTAACGATAGCGGCAATGATAAAAATAATGAGCGTGCGTGCCAGGCTGGTTTGCTTCTTGTTCTGCTGTGAAGAGCCCTGTTTGGCACTATCTTGCCCATTCCCATTTGCGGAAGCATCGCGATTGGGAGCGCGGCCCTTATCCTGCCAGGGCAAATCGTTACGAGCCTTTCGCAGGAGCCAGAGGCCCAGCAGCCATAAGAGCGCAATTAAAAGACTACTGGGCGTAATATGGAAAAAAATAGCTGAGCCAGGAAGCTGCTTGCCCATAATCGACACGATCAGCACCGCCACGACTACCACGCATTCAAGCAGGAGCGTGAGCGAGGCCGCGCGCCAGGTTAAAGCGAACTTTCCTCGCAGTGCCAGCGCGTCAAGCCCTACCAGCACCAGCGTTTGTACCGCTATGCCACCTAAAATATTGCCAATAGCAATGCCCAGATTATGAGATACTGCCGCAGTAGAGGTAATAGCAATCTCCGGCAGGTTGGTTGTGATCGCAAGAAAGACCAGGCCGCCAAGCGCCTGCCCAAGATGAAAACGATCAGACAGGTCATCGGAAGTATTCGATAATTGCACCCCGGCAATCCAGACTGCAACTGCGGCGACAACAAAAATCGGGAGGAGGACGAGCAGAGGCAAGGAATGAAACATGCGATCCTTTCCGAAGGCTCCTACTACTTCATAGCAGCGTGCAAGACCGGTAGGTATAAACGTCAGAAAAGCTTTCCTTAGCAAATCGTCTTCTACGTTCTATCTAGAACACGAAAAAGGTGCAGTTTTCGTTTCTGTTCAGCGATTTTTCGAGGGATGAGCGATGTTTGAACAAGGCAGGTTTTGTCCATCACTTCTCAAGATAGACAAAACCTGCCGGGTCTGGAGCTAGCCCCAACGCTCTCTCAGCCTGGGCAGAATTTCTTTGGCATACAGCTGGAGGAAACGCGATTGATCGTCACCTGGCGCATGGAAGATGAGATGAGTAAAGCCAAGCTCAATATATGGGCGGATCTGCTCTATATGCTCATCTGCATTATCTGAGACCAGCCAGCGACGATGGGCCTGGTCAGCCACCGTTGCGGCTTTTTTCTCCATTTCTCGCGGATCTTCAATCCCCACCTTATCTTCGGCAGGAAGCGCCAGGGCGGCCCAGATGCGCGTATCGGCAAGAGCACGCTCGCGATCAGTATCAAAGGACACTTTGATCTCGATAGTCCGTTCGATGATTGCGGGATCGCGACCGACCGCCTTTGCTCCTTCCTCAACGGCGGGTAGGAGCTTATCGCGGTAGAGTTCATCGCCCTTGCCTGAGGTGCAAATAAAGCCATCGCCAGCCCGACCCGCGAATCTGGCGGCAACGGGTCCGCCCGCGCTGATATAGATGGGAACAGGCTGATCGGGACGATCATAGATGGTCGCGTTATGCGTTCGGTAGTATTCGCCCTCAAAGCTCACGAACTCCTCGCTCCAGAGGCGGCGAATCAGCGTAATAGCCTCGCGTAAACGGGCCAGGCGCTCTTTGGCTGGCGGCCATTCGATGGCGCTGACGGCCACCTCATTGAGCGATTCGCCCGTCCCAACACCGAGAATCATGCGTCCAGGGTTCAGCACCCCAAGCGTCCCGAAAGCCTGCGCCACTACGGCAGGCTGATAGCGAAATGTGGGCGTCAGCACGCTGGTGCCGAGCAAGATACGGCTGGTTCGTTCGCCAACGGCACCGAGCCAGGAAAAAGCGAATGGGGCATGCCCATCAGTATGCCGCCACGGCTGGAAATGATCGCTGATCCAGACGCTGTCGAAGCCACATGCTTCAGCCTCGACCGCGAAATCGAGCAGTTTTCTTGGACCAAACTGCTCCGCTGAAGCCTTGTAGCCCAATTTTAAAGGATGACGTGTAGTCATAATGCTGCCTTTCAAAATGTATTCAAGCAATTCCTTACCGTTGAAAGCATACCACCATTGCAGCATCCTCTCAAATCTCGCCAGACTCCCTCCTTCTCTCCAAATGTATGGATAACATTGACCAGAATCTGATCGCAGACAGGCGGAAACGCAATAGCTCTGGACAACGTGCTAGCAATATGTTAAATTTGCATAAATAAAAATAGTGTTGCTCTTCTATCACATTATCAACGTGTTTTACATGGCGGTTAATGTGGTAGCGCATTTTTACTTAAGTGCAACAACAGGCATTATAAGTTTATTTAGAAGGTGTAATGTGGATAAAGAGGGTATAGATGCAAGTCTGGGCCTGAAGTTTAGTTTAGAACTATTTAAGAGGTATCGGCAAAACGGCATGCTGCATGCCGATCTTCCGCATGCCCCAGGAGTTCGCGGACGCTGCAAAGGCTTTCTTCATCTTGCCAATGGTGAAGTTGTCTCCGCCTACGTGGAGGATAAACAAGGACAGCGCTACCCGTCGGACAAAGAGACGCTTTGCCGGCTCGACAGAGAAAAAGGACCGTTTGAATGGACCCTGGTTCATCAGCCTACTGCCTCAGAACCGCGTCCACTGACCAGGCGCTCCCAGCCACTATCTTTCGATCCACTTGCACCTTTCCTGCAATGTCCCTCCGTGCCCAGGATTATCTCCGCACTGAGCTGGGAGCGGTTAAGCACACAGCCTCCTCAACAGAGAGAGGCTTTATATACACTGTTGACGACGATCAACGGGGAACGCACCATTGAGAATATTAAAGATTTGATGCCTTTTTCGCGAGAGCTGATAGACGATCTATTACGTATGCTCCTTGAGTTAGAAGTGATTGTTATTGCTACAGAACAGACAGGAGGTCCATAAAAGTATGAGCTACCCTCTATCTCCCGAAAACCCCTTGGTCAACCATGCCTGGTCGCCCGGTGAGGTACTCACTCCTGAACCCGACTGGCAAGATCGCCTTCTGGGCTGGTGGTATAATTTGACAGCGATTCCTGAGCCGCCCATGAATGCCAGCTTTTTCAGGCGCGAAATTGCCCGTCGCGTCCGGTTATTTAGCACTGTTGCCTTCTTTTTCCTGATCGTCATGATTATGTTCTTCCCCGCCTGCATATTTCTTCCCAATCGCCTGGTGATTTATTTGGATGGACTCATTATCGCGATCACCGTCTTTACCCTCGTGCTTAACCGCATGAAAAAACCGCTCCTGGCAGGTATTATTCTCGTCATTGCCTCTGAATTGGTTCTGACCGCCGTCATCGTCACGACGCTTCCTTTTGACGAGACCAGCATCCAGCTGTACGATCTTTACCTGATCGTCGATCTGCTCGCCGTCTCTTTGCTGCGACCACAAACTATTTTTGCCCTGGCGCTCTCCAACTCGCTTTTTATCTATTTTGATCTAATGTACCAGCAACACACGCAGGTACTGGCGCATGATCTCGTGACTCAGTTTATTCCCGTGCTGGCGCGTCCGGTCGGGCTACAGATTATCATTGCTGGTGTGGCCTATCTATGGGTACGCAGTTCTACAAGAGCGATGACGCGTGCCGACCGGGCGGAGATGATCGCATCGCTTGAACACACTATCTCGGAAGAGCGAGCAGTCTCTGAGCAGGCAAGAATGCAGTTGGAGGAGAGCATCCAGCAACTGGTAAAGGCACATATTGAAGCGGTAAATGGACAGATTGTGGCCAAGATTCCTTATCCACCAGAAGCGAAAGTGCTCTGGCCGCTGATTGGGGTGATTAACTCACTCTGGGTACGTCTGCAACATACCCATCAAATGGAATCCGAGCAGCAACAACTGAAGCGAGCTATTACAGCATATGCTGAAATCCTGCATATGGCGGCCCTCACCCCTCAACAGCCTTTGCCGATGTACCGTACGAAAACAGATCTCGACCCACTTATTCTTGCCATCGGGCATTTGCAGCGCTCACTACGGAAATAATAAAGGTCGAGTCACGGCCAGTTGTTCCTTAAAATTCAGCGACAGCATAGCACCAGCTCAGAAGGGCGTGATATGCTTTTATTGATCTGCGTAAGACATCTCAGGAGAAGAACCGAATGATATGATATGAAGTTGACGATAAAAAGATTGGAGATAGATCGATGAAGGCCCATATTCTGATTGTAGATGATGATACGCGTATTACTGAGCTGTTGCGGCGTATTCTGGCGTATGAGGGCTATAGCATCGCGATTGCAGGCAGTGGCGATAAGGCTCTGGCACATACATTAGAGCGTGCTCCTGATCTGATTATCCTTGACATTATGCTGCCAGGGATTGATGGGCTGGAGGTGGCACGACGGCTGCGAGCTGCCGGGAACAACGTTCCGATCCTGGTGCTCACCGCTCGCGACGCCATTGCTGATCGCGTGAAAGGATTGGAAATGGGAGCCGATGACTATCTCGTCAAACCCTTTGCTCCTGAAGAACTACTGGCACGCGTTAAGGCGATGCTACGTCGCAATCAAGCGGAACGTTATGAGATTCTGCACTATGCCGATGTAGAGCTTGACACTGGCACACGCATTGCTCATCGTGGAGGGCGCGAAATTGAGCTTTCTCCCACAGAATACGAACTGCTCACCCTGTTTCTCCGTCGCCCACGCCAGGTACTCACGCGTGATGTGATCCTGGATCGCGTCTGGGGGCTGGACTTTGAAGGCTCATCGAATGTGATGGAAGTGTATGTTGGCTATTTACGCACTAAGCTAGAGGCCAATGGTGAGCCTCGGCTGATCCATACTGTTCGTGGAGTTGGGTATGTTTTTAAAGCATAAAACTTTTTCCTCATCACAGTTAACGCTCCCATCCTCTAAATCTTACCACTCCCTGCGCCTTCGCCTGGCGCTCTACTATGGCAGCCTTGTTGTATCCGCTCTAGTATTTTTCACTGTCCTTGTCTGCGGGCTGACCACAAATGCGCTCTATAACAGCACGACCAGTTCTATTCATGCTGCAGCACAGCTTGCGATGGCAGAGGTAAGCCGCGAGCTGCTTCCTACGCCTCCATATTGGCCGACTCAACTCTCATTGCATGCCTTAAACACCTATCAGGAACCAGGGATCGAAGTTGAAGTTATTGAGGCGCAGGGCAATATGCGCTATGATACTGATAGAGACCCGACGACCCGTATCCCGATCAATGCAGAAACAACACGCATGGTCCTTTCTGGACAATCTCAACGCTTCCAGGTCGTTGCCAACGGTGAAAATGTCCTGGTAGAGGCGGCTCCTATCTACGGCGGCAACAGCCAGACTAGCGCATCCCCACACCCTTCTGCCACCCCCGCCATTGGTATGTTGCTGGTGGCAAAATCGCTGCGTGAGATGAACACCACCTTGCTCCAATTACGCACCCTGTTTTTGATCGTAGGTGGCGCAGTATTGTTGGGGACACTTATAGGCGGCTGGGCCATTACAGCACGCGCATTACAGCCATTAGCAGAGATGGCAAAAACGGCCCACAATATTGCCTTGACAACGGCACAGGGCACACGCATAGGGAACCTGAGCCAGAGGGTCAAGAGACCAGGGAGGCATGACGAGATGGCTCAAGTGGTTGACGCCTTTAACGGCATGCTTTCAGACCTGGAAAAGGCCACACTCGGACAACGACGCTTTGTGGCCGATGCTTCCCACGAGCTACGCGCTCCCCTCACTACGATTCAAGGCAACCTGTCCTTTTTGCAAGATCATGAGCATGATCTGCCTTCAGAAGAGCGCCATAGGATGCTGCACGATGCGCATGAAGAAACGCTACGCCTGACACAACTGGTAGAGGAATTATTGTTATTGGCACGCGCTGACGCGTCTGTAGATACATCCTTTGACGATCAGGAGAAGTTGAATGCAGCCACCAGGGCTCAACCTGTTGAGCTTGACCACCTGACGCTTCAACTGGTACGCCAGCTACATGGAAGGTTAAAAGCGGAACAATCATCGCTAAAGCTAGAGATCGGGCACATTGAGGCGGTACGCGTCCGTTGTAATGAAGAACAGCTGCGACGCATCATTTTTATCTTGCTCGATAACGCGCTCAAATACACGCCAGCTGACCCAGAAACGGGCTGCGGACGCGTGGTTGTCTCAGTCGAGCAGGAAGGCAATCAAGCCATGCTCCAGGTAGCTGATACAGGCATTGGCATCGCTCCTTCCGAGCTTACTTATATCTTTGAGCGCTTCTACCGTGCCGATTGCGCCCGCTCAAGCCAGGGCACGGGGCTTGGGCTTGCCATCGCCAAAACGCTGGTTGAGCAAGCTGGGGGACGCATTGCGGTCGAGAGCAGCGTGGGGCAAGGCAGCACCTTTAGCGTCTGGTTCCCTCTTGCTTGATCCGTTTCCAATACTCTACTCAAACATAGCTCCACCTGGAAGCTGAACTACTCTCAGCTTCAATTCAGCAATGTCACAGAAACAACTCATCTGAGCGTAGTATACTTATGCCAGTACTATGCATCCCTCTACAGCAACACAACCGCTGATAGCCATGACGATAAAAAGGAAAGAAAAGTGAAGCATGCCATGCATTTCGCTCATACCTCGAATACATTGAAGTCTCGCTTACAACAGGTAATCCAGAAATATCAGTCCGCCACCGGGCATCTTCCACGCTGGCGGCGTCCTCTCGTTGGCTATCCAATCAGCCTTCTGCTGGTAGGTTTCGGCCTAGGGCTAGGCCTTGTAGAGTCCAGGCTGAACTCGTCATTTGCCTTTCCCAGTATTCCGCTTTTATGTGCCATCGTGCTGACAGCTTTTCTCTGGGGCGTGGGTCCGGCTATGCTTGCTACCCTGCTCAGTTTGCTCGTCCTCGATTATCTCTATATCCCACCTTTTGCAGCGTTTGGAGCCTACGAGTGGAGCGGTCTATTACAACTGCTGACCTTTGCAACCGTAAGCACCACTATCTCCATTCTCGCCAATCAGCGCGAAGCAGCACGTTTACGAGCTGTTAAAGCTGAGCAGGAGTCGGCCTTACGAACACGTCAATTGGCGGCAACGTTCGATGCGATGTCCGATGGCGTCGTCGTTTACGATCAAAAAGGGCGGATACTGCAAATGAATGCCGCAACTTCCTCCCTTTTTGGCTTCAACACACTATCTGAAAAAGAGTTAGCACCGGCAGAACAGCAGCTTTTGCATCAAACCATCCATTGCGACGAGCACGGACAGGCGTTGCCAGTCAAACGCCAGCCCTTATCGCGCCTCTTGCGTGGAGAAGTGCTTACCGGCACCAAAGCCACCGATGTTTGGATTCGCACAGCCGCTGGAAGCAAGATCGTGCTCAATATGAGCGGAGCTCCGATCCAAAGCGAAACTGGCACAATAGAGCGCGTCGTGTTGATATACAGAGATGTGACAGAACGGCGGCGACTTGAACAACGCACCTCGGAAGCTCTCAAAGCCTTATTGGCAATGGCCCAGGTACTGGTCGAGTTTCCAGAACCCTCTCCTGAGCATGAGCATACCTCTTCAGCAGCACCCTTACCACAGCCGATTGCTCAGCGATTAGTCGAACTTACCGCGAGCGTGGTTGAGTGTACACATGTGGCAATGCTGCTGATCGCGCCAGAAGAGGAAGTCATGTCTCTAATAGCTAGCAGTGGTTTTACCGCTCAAGAAGAGCAGCAATGGAGAGAACAAATCACCTCTTCTCCCTCCCTGGCACATCATATAGGAGGCGAGATGCTGGTTTCTCATCTTAAGGACGATGAGATGCTGATGCTTGATGGCATGTCTTTACCGTTGCATACCCAGGTGCTCCCGTATTATGTACAGACCATGCTGGTTGCTCCTATCTGCATTAATAGTCGCCTGATTGGCATTCTCTGTGTGGACGATGGGAATCGTGAGCATACCTATACGACGTATGAGATGACGCTGATCCAGACGGTTGCCCGCCTGATGACGCTGATCCTTGCGCGAGAGCAATTACAGCAAGAACGCGCTCTTGCTCAGGCCAATGAACTTGCCTCCCGTGAAGCAAATCGACGCATGGAAGAGTTTCTTAGCATCATCTGCCACGAATTGAAAACGCCTTTGACCGTTGTACGAGGCAGCCTTCAGTTGGCCGAACGTAAGGTGAAACGGCTCGTCTCCTCGCAGGCTCCCTTATCAGACGAGAGTAGCGGATTTGCTCCTGTTCAGGAACTACTCGAACGAGCAAAAAGTCAGCTTGCTGTCCAGGACCGCCTGGTGAACGACCTCTTAGATCTTTCGCGCATTCAGAGGCAGACGCTGCAACTTTATCTGCTTCCTTGCAATCTGACACAGTTGATCCAGGATATGGTCGAAGATCAGAGACGCATTACCACATCACGCACTATCAGACTGGAGTTGCCAACTGAAAAAAAGGTCTATGTTTCCGGCGATTCTGAACGTCTCGTGCAAGTGCTGGCTAACTACCTGAACAACGCGCTTAAATACTCGCCCTTTGATCGACCCATCACCGTCAGCCTGCGCCTTGAGGATCAGCAAGCCCTGGTCTGCGTCCAGGATCACGGACCTGGACTCGCAGAGGAAGAACACGAGCGGATCTGGAATCGCTTCTATCGCGTGCCAGGCGTCGAAGTAGAAAGTGGCTCCAGCATCGGACTCGGAGTAGGGTTGTACCTTTGTCGCTCCATCATTGAGCAGCATGGAGGAACCGTAGGAGTGCAGAGCACACCCGGACAGGGTTCTACATTCTGGTTCAGGCTCCCTATCGCCGAGCAGCCAGAGCGCTAATCTGCGCCATCTTTTCTTGATAAGGAGAACAGCTGACCTTGCCAGAGCCAAACAGCTATGCTACACTATTCCCATAAGCGTACGCTCTCACGGCATTAAAGGTCAGTCTGTATGGCAACTGCATCGAATAAGACAAATGTTACCTCCGCGTTCCATGAAGAGAAAATCTCTGGGCAAAATGCTCGTCCTCAGATCGAGAATAGTACAGAACTCCTGGCTTTGCTGAGCGCAGAAGGCATCATCACTTCTGTGAGTGCTTCCATCACCACAACACTGGGCTATGCGCCTGAGACAATGGCAGGAACCGATATCCTGGCCCTGATTCATCCTGATGATGTCGATACTATGCGGCTGGTATTAAGCGAAATTGCACAAACACCAGGCAAAAGCTTGAGCGCGGAATACCGCTTTCGCCATCAAGATGAGTCATGGCGCTGGTTTGAGGGCAGTCTGACGAACTTTCTTCAGGTACCTGGCATGGGAACCCAGGTCGGTATCTTTCGCGCTATTATCGACCGCAAACCAATACCCCCTGCACAGGGGAACGGGACGAGCAACTTCGAGCATTTCGTCCAGTTTTACCAGACGGACGAATTCCTCCTGAACATAGTGAGTAACTTCATTGGGGCGGGTCTTGGCTCCGGTGAGACCTGCATTGTGATTGCCACAAAGGCCCATCGAGAGGGCCTGGAGGAACGCTTGAAGGCAAATGGGCTGGATCTGACGCTTACCTGCACGTATGGCACCTATTACTCTTTAGATGCAGACGAAATGCTCTCAAAGTTTATGGAAGGCGACTTGCCAGAGCCAGAGCGCTTCTTTGAGACTTTAGGAAGCATCATCGGGCTAGCGGCAAAGGGAAGGGGCCGTCTGCGCGTCTTTGGCGAGATGGTTGCTCTCCTCTGGTCACGGGGAAAGCAAACTGCCGCCATTCACCTGGAAGCCCTCTGGAACGACCTGTACAATCTCTCCCCCTCCTTTACGCTCCTGTGCGCCTATCCGATGCGCAACTTTACTGGAGAAACATATAGTAGACAGTTCACCGAGATCTGCCACCACCACTCCCAGGTCATTCCTGACGAGAACTATATCCTTCTTCGTTCAGATGAGCGTCTTCGTGCCATCGCCCAGCTACAACAACAGGCCAATTCGTTGGAAGTCGAGATCGTCGAGCGCAAAGAGGTCGAAGCCAGATTTCAGCGCCTCCTGGAGTCTAGCCTTATTGGAGTATTCATCTCGGACTTCGCAGGCACTGTCCTGGATGCCAACGACGCTTTTCTTGATCTCGTTGGGTATACGCGCGCCGAGATGCAGATGGGTATGCTACAGCGAGATATACTCACACCTCCTGAGTTCCACCACAAAAGCCTTCAAGCTTTGCAGGCATTAAAAGAGATAGGTTCATCAGAGACGTATGAGAAAGAATACCTGCACAAAAGTGGAAAACGCATTCCTGTCCTGATTGCAGTCACGCGCACTGAACATAGCGATACTTGCACTGGCTTTGTGCTGGATATCAGCGAGCGCAAAGAGCTGGACCAACGCAAAGATGAGTTTATCAACATGGCAAGCCATGAACTTAAAACGCCTGTCACCAGCTTGAAGGGTTTCCTTAGCCTGCTGCAAAAACTTTTGACCACACCAGGAGAAGAAAAAGCGCTTTATTACCTGGCCCGCATGGACACTCAGGTCAACAAGCTCACCAAGCTGATCAACGACCTGCTCGATCTTTCTAAAATACAGACAGGCAAGCTCGATTACAGAAACGAGCTATTTGATCTGCAAGTCCTGGCGCAAGAAATCGTGGAAAACATCCAGGGAACGACTCAGAGCTATCATCTGGTGTTTGAAAGCTCCTCTCACGTTGAAGTACACGGAGATCAGGACCGTATCGGCCAGGTGCTGATTAATTTGCTCAATAACGCGATGAAGTATTCTCCTCTGGCAGAAAAAGTACTGGTACGTCTTGTCAAAGATCAGGACAAAGCTACGGTAAGTGTACAAGATTTTGGCATCGGCATTGCGCAAGAGCATCAACAGAAGATCTTTGAACGCTTCTACCAGATCAACGATGCCGCAACAAAAACCTATCCAGGGTTGGGGATTGGCCTCCACATCTCCAATGAGATTATCAAGCGGCACGGTGGCCAGATGTGGGTGAAGAGCGAAAAGGACCAGGGCGCAACATTTTATTTCACCCTTCCTCTGGCGTGATATTCCACAAATTACTACCTCTTTGTTCACATCTTTCCTCTAATTTCTTCCACAAATATGATTTTTAGTCACTCTATATAATGATGAAGAGAGTACAAATGAGGGACGGAGTTCCCTGCTCTTCCCACATATTTAGGAGCATTCCTTGTGTTTCTATCCTGTGCTTCTCACCCAATAAAAGACTATAGAAGATGTAACAGATACTCTGAAAGGAGATTTTTTAATGGCTACACCTGTACGAGACGCTGTGCGCGAACGAGGGTTTGAATCCAGAGAAGAGGGCATGGAGCGTCCTTTTGAGGCTCTGCCTCTGCTCTTGACTAGCATTCTGACTGACCGCGAGGAGCGCAAAGAAGGGATTAATCCCCTGCTGTTGGCCGCTTTGGTCAGCCATCGTCACGAAGAGCAGGAAGAGCGTGGCGAAGGTATGAAAGGAATCAGCCCCTTGCTGCTGGCTGTTTTGATGCAGAAACGCGAAGAGCGCGAAGAAGGCATCCTGCCTCTCCTATTTGCAGTGATGATGAGCCGCCGCGAAGAGCGCAAAGAAAGTATTCTGCCCATTCTGTTTGCATCCCTGGTCAACCGCCGTCGCGAAGAGCGCAAGGAAAGCATCTTGCCCATCCTGTTTGCAACGCTGATGAGCCGCCGTCGCGAAGAGCGTGGCGAAGAGCGCGGCGAAGGCATGGAAGGGATCAGCCCCCTCGTGTTGGCAGCCCTGGTCAGCCGCCGCGAAGAGCGTGAGGAGCGCGGCGAGGGTATCCATCCCCTGCTGCTAGCAGCCCTGGTCAGCCGCCAAGAGCGCGAAAAAGAGACTGTCTAACCTACTCAGGTACAGGCTCTTTTTTTGATCCGCCTCTCTCATGCTAGTTAAAGAATGGGAAGGCTTGCTGACATCTAGCTCAGCGATGAGGTCTTCAGAGCGGCTAAGCGAACACGGATCGCTCCGAAGACCTCATACATTCTTAATTCTCAAGAGATGAAAGGGAAGCATCATATGACGACGAATCCTGGACGAGCGCCAGCGCATAATGGCATAGACCCTATCGTTGAAGCACTGATCAAAGAACTCTTTGAAAGTGTCTCACATTTTAAAGCTGGCCCAAGAACGGAAGAAGCCCTCACTGAAGCACTTATAGCATCCCTGATCTCCTCTAAGGGTACCGCAACGCAGGCATCAGCAGTTGAAATAGCCATCCTGGCAGCCGCTCTGGCACCCGCATTAGCAGAAGCCCTCGCACCTGCGTTGGCAGAAGCTCTTACCCCTGCAATTATCAATGCATTGAACAGCCTGGTGTCTTCAAAGGAAGGCGGCCAGGAAGCTAAGGAAGGTTCCTAGAAGGCGAAAAAAAGAAGCGTAAGTAGAGTGCTTCGGTATCTATAAATTTTGCAATCCTATGGTTCTGGCTCAATTTGGTGATCCAAACTCATCAGCAGCCTGCTATGAACACGCTTATCCGCTTCAGACATGCTTTTCTGCTATCTCTTCCTCGCTCTGCACTCTTCGGATCACCAAAATTGGGACAGAACTGCCAAATATACCATCATATATCCTGATACGTTTAACTAGGAGGTGAAAGAAAAATAAGCATTTTGGAGGAGAACAAAGCAGATGCTTTTATCTGGCTATAGGAAATCCATGCATTCCATAACATGGACCATAATAGGTATATTTCTGGTGATCCTGGTTGGCTGCGGCTCCCCATCTTCCCCAGGGGCTACCCCTACAACTCCTGCAAATACCCACGCTACTCCTACTCCAACCGCTAACGCAACCGTTCCTGTAACGGCTCCACAAGCGTCAGATTGGACTACTTATCACAATAATAATGCTCGCACTGGCTACTTGCCTAATATCCCTGATCCACACCAGTTTACGCGCGCCTGGGATAAGACGCTGGACGGCGCGGTCTATGCCGAACCGCTCGTTATTGGCAAGCAGCTTATCATCGCTACCGAGGGAGATTCGATCTACTCGCTTGACGCCCAGAGCGGGCAGGTCCAATGGCGCACGCAGGTTGGCACGCCCGCGCCTCGCTCGGCCCTGCCTTGTGGCAATATCGATCCATCCGGCATTACCGGCACGCCCGTCTACGATCCGGCTACCCACCTGATTTTCGCTGTCGCTGAGATCACGGGTGTTGCCCACATCCTGGTGGGCCTTGATCTGAATACAGGTGCAGTGAAAGTACGCCGGACCGTCGATACACCTGATATGGACCCACGAACACATCAGGAACGGGGCGCGCTCACCCTCTCTCAAGGGATGATCTATATTCCCTTTGGGGGACGTTTTGGCGATTGCGGCGACTATCACGGTAGAGTGATCGGGGTACGGACGGATGGGCAGGGCAACCTGCTCTCTTACAAGGTGCCAACGACACGAGAAGGTGGCATCTGGGCACCGCCAGGAGCTGTAATGGACGATGCCGGTCATCTTTATGTGTCAGTGGGCAATGGTGAGGTCACGCAAGGACAGTGGGACCATACCGATTCCGTACTGCGCCTCTCGCCCACGCTTCAGCTACAAGACGGTTTCGCGCCCCAGTCATGGCCTCAGGATAATGCCAGCGATGCCGATCTTGGCTCAATGAGTCCGGTCCTGCTACCCAATGGACTGATTTTTATGGTGGGGAAATCAGGCCAGGCATATCTTTTGCACGCCAATGCGCTGGGTGGCGTTGGCGGTCAGATCCAGCAAACATTTGTCTGTCAGGCTTATGGAGGAGCTGCTACCGCCGATTCGCAGGTATTTTTGCCCTGCGTTGATGGCGTGCGACAGGTAAAGATCGGTCCGGGCGAGACTATGACGGTTGGCTGGCAGGCTCCGCAATCGGTCAACGGCTCGCCAATTATCGGTGGGCATACCATTTACGTCGTCGATCATAATAATGGCGTTTTCTACGCCCTTAACCGGGACACAGGCGCGGTACGTACTTCGATGCCTGTGGGGATCACTTCACGGTTCGCCACACCGACGCTCTCTAACGGACTTGTCTTCATCGGCACGTTACAAGGAATCGTCGCTATTAAGCTGGTGTAAGTAGTGCCTGGGGCGGGGGCAAGCCCCGCCCCTACAGTAGTTTATTTAGAATGTATGGCGTGCCAGACGTTCTCAGGCGTCAAGGGAATATCCAGGGCTGTGATGCCTAGAGGGGTCAGCGCGTCAAGCACGGCATTGGCAACAGCGGCAGGAGCAGCCACAGTACCGGCCTCACCAGCTCCTTTCACTCCCAGGATGTTGAGCGGGCTGGGAGTCTCCGTGAGCACAAGCTCGAAGAGCGGCAACGAATCTGCCAGGGGGACGGCATAGTCCATCAGGGTTGCGGAAAGCACCTCTCCACTGGTGTCATATACCATCTGTTCGTAAAGCGCCTGCCCAATGCCCTGAGCAATGGCTCCATGCGTCTGCCCTTCCACCAGTGTGGGCATGAGCACGCGCCCATAATCGTCAACGGCCACATAACGCCGCAGCTTCACCTCACCCGTGTCGGGATCGATCTGCACCACTGCAAGATGCGCCCCAAAGGGATACGCCAGATCCCCTGGCTCAAAGCCTTGCATGCTGCACAATCCCTTGAGCAGCTCTTTTTGCAGATCTTCTGGAAACTCAGCTTTGCGCACCGGATCTTCGGCAATGCTGGCCAGTTGAGCCAGCGTGTACGCTTTGCCGGGAACGCCAGAGACCTGCACACGCCCTTCTCGCAGTTCCAGGTCACCCTCGCCAACTTCTAGCAGGTGCGCAGCCAGTTTGAGCATTTGCGCTTTGACGGCCTGAGCCGAGAGCTTGAGCGCGACCCCTCCAACCGCCATGCTCCGACTGCCGAAGGTTGCCAGCGAGTGCGTGTTAGGGCTATCACCGATCTGCACTTCCACTTGCTCAGGGGGAACGGTTAGCTCCTGAGCCACAATGGCGGCGAAGGTGGTGGCATGTCCCTGTCCACTATCAACCGAAGCACTCTCGACGAGGATTTTGCCATCGGGCGCGATCCGTACCTGCCCGCTATCCGGCTGCCCGCTCATACTCTGTCCACCAGAGCCGGTACTCTCGATATAGAGGCAGAACCCGACGCCAAGATACTGCCCCTGCTCGCGCAGACGAGCCTGCTCTACCCGCAGCTCTTGATAACCTGCTGAGGCCAGCAACGTATCCAGAGCCTGAGCGTAGGTACCAGAATCATAGGTGGTCTCGGTCGCAGTGGTATAGGGGAAGGCATCGGGCGGGATCAGATTGCGCCTGCGCACTTCAGCGGGATCGAGGGATAGTTCATGGGCAATGGCATCCATCACGCGTTCAATACAATAGCAGGCTTCTGGTCGCCCTGCCCCCCGATAGGGTCCGGTAGGAGCGGCATTGGTTTTGACGCCCTTAATAATGGTCTGGATTGCCGGGATGGCATACGTGCCAGAGATCATAGAGGCGGTAGAACCGACGCTAGCAAGACTAAAATCGCCGGGGTAGCCGCCCAGATCGGCAAAAAGCTCTGCCTTCAACGCCAGCACGGTGCCATCTCCTCGCACTGCTGCTTGCATATTGGCAAGCTGGCCTCGCCCATGCCCCATTGAGACGATATTTTCCAGGCGATTCTCCAACCAGCGCACTGGCCTTTGCAGCTCGTGGGCCAGGAAGGCCGTCACGACTTCCTCGCCACAGAGCCTGGTTTTGCCGCCAAAAGCTCCTCCGACGTTGGGAATGATGATTTTGATATCGGTCGGCGACATGTGCAAAATCAGCATCAGTTGGAGCCGGGCCAGCCAGATGGATTGATTGGAAATCCAGACCGAGAGCGTGCCATCCGCGTTCCCTTCCGCCAGGATGGCGCGAGGCTCCATTGGCATCAGGGCCAGGCGCGGTTGACTTAAACGAAGCGAGACAATCTTCTCGGCCTGCGCAAAAGCCCCCTCAACATCGCCAACCGTCTTCTCCTGAACGGCTGCGATATTGCCCTGCTCATTAAATATTTTTGCGGCGTCTTCTTGCAGTGCAGCTTCGAGTCCGCCCACAGCAGGAAGCACCTCATAGTCAATCTCAACCAGATCAACGGCATCCAATGCAGCGGTCTCGCTCTCGGCTACCACTGCTACCACCGGCTCGCCGACGAAATTGACCTTCTCGGTTGCCAGGCAGGGCTGCGGCTCCCATTGTGACCCCGGACCCAGGTTTGTGAGCAAGGGACCGAGATGGCCTGTATCGGCGCTGGTCACGACCCGTACCACACCCGGATGGGCCTGAGCCTGACTGGTATCAATGCTAACAATGCGCGCATGGGGGTAGAGGCTGCGGACAAAGCTGACATAGAGCATGCCAGGACGACGAATATCGCCCACATACTGCCCCTTGCCAGTAATCAATACCGGGTCTTCACGACGGCGCACTTTCTGCGCCAGTGGCTGTTGAGAATGACCATTTGCTGTTGTTGACTCGCTCATACATTCCTCTTCTTAAAAAAACTAAATACACTGGCAAAAGCAGCAAGAGCGCAGGGAAAGGTTATGATAGACCTTCGTCGGCAGCATTTTCACTGCTATCCAGGCAAATATAGGCATCATCGGTTAGCGGCTTCACCAGGTTCGGGGAGCTACACCTGTAGCGTTCAAAAGCGGCCTGCGTTTCTGCGCTATAATGCGGAAAAACCTCATAATTCACCAGGCCGAGCGCCTCAAACGTGGTCAGTCCCACCTCACGATTTTCGTTGAATGGTTCCCAGGCCGCAAGTCGAACGGTTGGCGTCAGGACCATCGCACCCGCGCTATAGCCTGCCAGGACATACTGCTCCTTGCGCGCAAAGTCTTTGATGCCGCGATCAAGCCCGGAGCGACGCAGGTTGCGTAACAAGAGGCAGGCGTTGCCTCCGGTGATGCAGAGGATGTTGGCACGTTGCAGTTTAACTCGCTCCTCCTCTGCATCCTCTTGCGCATTATCGATATACACAAACTCCGCGTGATGCTGCTGCGCGATGGCTTGCCAGGAGTCACAGAACAGCTCGTAACTCCTGCCATGCAAAGCTCCATTGGCTGGCATGCAGGCAAATACCTTCGGTGACAACTGATCTGGAAAGAGCAATGGGAAGACGCGCCGTTGAGCCTCTTCAGTGACATGCGAAAAAAGCAGAATACGCCTCATTTTTGTGCAGTATTTGAGCTTTCCGCCTCGCGGATCACCTCCGCCGCATGGCGAAAGCCGTCTACGGCTGCGGGCATGCCACAATAGATCGCCGCCTGGAGCAGCACTTCCTGGATCTCTTCTTTTGTGCAGCCGTTATTAAGAGCGCCGCGTACATGGATCTTCAGTTCATGAGAACGGTTGAGCGCCGCGAGCATGCCCACATTAATCAGGCTACGCATCTTTCTGGAAAGCCCCGGACGGGTCCAGATGGTACCCCAACACGCTTCTGTTACTAGTTCTTGCAAAGGACGTGTGAAATCATCGGCATTGGCAAGCGATTTATCAACGTACTCATCTCCCAGGACGGCACGACGAACGGCCATTCCTTGCTCAAATTTGTCGCTACCCATTTTCTTCTCCTTCTGGATGCCTATATATGTTCGATGGCATCACTTGTCTCGCTCTATCAAACAACATTTCCTGGCAACATCCCATGTAGTATAGCACTCGTTAAGGCTGAGGGACGATGCGCTTGAGCACTGCATCGCACTCGTCGTTCATTTCACGCAGCACTTCGGCTGCCGGGCGAATCGCTTTGAGCATGCCTACCGACTGACCGACAAAATAATTGATCAGTTGCTTGCCTCCCTCACCGCCCTGAGAGCTATCGATGGCGATGCGGCGACGCGCTCCCGCTACGAGCGTGCCTTGCAATGGCATAGGTAACGGGTCGGGATTGGCGGGATCTTCCCAGGCATCGGTCCAGGCGGAACGGAGCTGACGTGCGGGCTTTCCTGTAGAGGAACGCGAACGCAGCGTGTCGCTAGAGCTTGCATTGCTGAATTTCTCTTTCACCACGGGATGCGTTTCGGCCTCCTGAGTCATCAGCCAGACAGAGCCGGTCCAGGCCCCTTGCGCTCCTAGAGCAAAGGCAGCCGCAAGCTGTCGTCCACTGGCAACGCCGCCCGCGCACAGGACCGGCGTTGGCGCAACCGCATCG
>DASTZT010000453.1:0-9208 GCA_035764225.1 Ktedonobacteraceae bacterium | reverse complement strand
CATATGAATCATCAGCCAGGGCATCTTCTCCGCTGCCCACGAGTAGAGGAAAACATTGCCCACAAACCAGTAGACCAGGAAGAGGCGAAAGCGCGTTGGACGCCACAGAATACGCACGATCCCAACGAAGGCGAAGACCAGACCGATCTGCTCATAGAGCGGGATCAGCAGGATGTAGTAGTACCAGGGCTGGCCCCCCCGCGCCACCTGTTGCTGCTGGAGCCAGTAATAGATGCCTTGCCAGATCCCATCGCCGATCCCGCCATGAATATTGGTAAATAGCACCGTAAACAGGATCACGAAGATCGTCCAGCCGAGCAGCAGCGCGAAAAACCAGTGCATCCAGGGCATGGTAAAGATGGTATCTAACAACGGCTGTTTCTCTGGATCGATGTGCCTGGCAATGCCATGCCGTCCCGGCAGTGGAAATTTCCCTCTCAGTTCGCGAATTAAGATGACCGTGAGATAAACGCCCAACAGGATGCCTATCCAGGGTACAATCGCGACGGTCTTGTCTTTGAGACCCTGCACGTATGCATCCGCAGCCTGCGTATTCTTCGGATCGGTGATGTAGATAGAGAGACTCTTCATCCATCCAAAAAGCCATTTGGCGATGGCACCGGCCACCAGGAAGTATGCTACAAGGGCGATAGGAGCACCCGTGCGTGGCAGATAACGGGCAAAAGCCACAGGCGCATTTTGCTCTAGATGGAGCTGCCAGCGTGAACCCAGTTCCCACACTAGCAAAGCTCCGAAGAAGCTGCCAAAAACCGCCACCGTTAAGAAGGTGGCCTCTTTCGTCGCATAGGAAAGCGCGAAAGCTGCTGATGCGAGCAGGAGCCAGGAGCCACGCCGCGTTCGCAGGTACCGCGCCACGCTCACGACCAGCAACAGCGTAAAGCAGGCCATATAGATATCTTCGCGGGCAAAACGCGAGTAGTAGACCATGCTGGGAGAGACGGCCAACAGCAAGCAGGCCAGCCACGCTCCAAGATTTCCGAGGCGGTCGCGCAAGAAATAGGGCAAGCCGACGATCACCGTCCCCAATGTGGCGGCAGGGATGCGAGCGGTAAAATTATTGACGCCGTTATCGTAAACGCCCAGCAATTGAGCAATCTTGTAAACAAAGGCAATAATGTGAAACTGGAACGGACCATGTAACAAAGGATCATAACGATAGCAGCCGCTGGTAGCATTAAAACAACTGGCCCAGTTTTCTATGTTGTGCATCAGTTGCAAAGAGAAGTAGGCATGCATGCTCTCGTCGTGATGCAGCGGCCTGTCTCCAAGACCCCAGAAGCGCAAAACCGCACCCAGCAGGATCACGCCCCAGAAAGCCACCCCTACGAACACCTGCTCACGGGTTGGAGGAACGAATTTCCATGAGAATCTCCGTTTCGCTAAAGCTTCGGGCGCTTCTTCACCGATAGATGCATCAGCTTGTTCTTCAACAGTATCATACTCCTGGGCCTGCTCCGAGATTTCCGCACTCATAGGATCGACGGAAGCTTCTGCTTCGTGCGCATCATTTTCTTTTCCGGTTGGCTGATCTGCTCGATGCTTGAAAATCTTCAAGGTTCCTTGCTCCTATTGCATTTCCACTTGACTCCTGAGAGTTTGATCGGCATACTGCTTTTCTAAAGGACTGTGGGAGTTGATGGTCATATTCAACCCGCTTGCGAGATTGAAACACGAATAAACAGCCCCATGTCGTACGAACCGGCTGTGCTACCAATAGCCTTGCGCTGCCACCACCATTGCCAGATATTTTTAGCGGCTAATCCCAGATTGAAGCTGGCTCCAGGTGGGGGGGTATCGCCATACGATAGCCAGAGCAAGGGGCCGACGCCACCCCATGTTGGCTCATCGCCGCACTTATGCGTTGTAGTTTCTACACAGGGAGGGGGCTTATACCCCTCATCCCACCATGTGCGCATATGATACTGCTGAAAAAGGTAATCCGCAGGTTTGTTCCCAGTGGGAGTTGCATACTGAGCCTGAGCGGTACCTAGATTATCTCCACCGACAATAATCACCTGAACATCTTTTGCTATCGCAGGACAGCTACTGGGAAAATTATAGCAGACGTTGGTGTAGTCACGCAGATACCAGATAAAAGGCCAGGTGGCATCATCCATCACCCCAATGGGCAAGAGGTGCTTGCCTCCGTACAAGTGCTGGTCTAGCGCGTCTACTTTTGCCATTACAATATTGACATCGGTCGTGGTCTGGACATACACCATCATCTCATGAGGACCATCGGCAGCGTGAACATATGTCACCTGATACATATTTTCAAGCGTTGGCAACAAGAGCAAGACCGCAAGCACCAGCGTCAATCCAGCCAGACTCGCCGCAGGCAGACCAACTCTGGCAGGTTGCCATGCCGGAACTACCTCTCCCCGACTGACAGCAGCACGGCCCAACCAGCCTTTAGCCAGTTGCCAGAGCGTGACAACGGCAGGTTCCAGGCCAACGGCAGCCAGCAGCATCATCGGCATGGTCATATGAATCATCAGCCAGGGCATCTTCTCCGCTGCCCACGAGTAGATGAAGACGTTGCCCACAAACCAGTAGACCAGGAAGAGGCGGAAGCGTGTCGGACGCCACAGAATACGCACGATCCCAACAAAGGCAAAGACCAGTCCGATCTGCTCATAGAGCGGGATCAGCAAGAAGTAGTAGTACCAGGGCTGGCCTCCACGCGCCACCTGCTGTTGCTGCAACCAGTAATAGATGCCCTGCCAGATCCCATCGGCAATACCAGGAATATTGGTAAATAACACAGAGAACAGCAGGATAAACACGGCCCATCCACATAGGAGCGCGAAAAACCAGTGCATCCAGGGCATGGTAAAGATGGTATCTAACAACGGCTGTTTCTCTGGATCGATGCGTTTGGCGATGCCATGCCGTCCAGGAGGCGGGAATTTTCCTCTCATCTCGCGGATCAGAATGCTCAGCACAAACCCACAGAGGAGAAAGCCTATCAGGGGAATAACAGCGGTGAGCGTAATGTTTTTGAGGTTCGCGACATAGGCATTGGATGCATTAATGTTCGCTGGCGTGGTGATGTAAATGGAAAGATTCTTGAGCCAGCCGAAAAACAGCTTCGCGAACACCCCCATGATAAGGAGGTAGAGCAGCAACGCGAGTGGCGCTGCCGTGCGAGGCAGATACCTTTTGGCAGGCAAAGGCCATTTGAGGCCCAGCTCCCAGATCAGAACCGCCCCAAAGAAGCTGCCAAAGACCGCCACCGTTAAGAATGTGGCTTCTTTCGTCGCATAGGCAAGGGCAAAGGCCACGCCAGCCATGATAAGCCAGCCCATCTTGCGCGTACGCACATAACGAGCTACGCTCACGACTAGCAGCAAGGTAAAGCAGGCCATATAGATATCTTCGCGAGCAAAACGCGAGAAGTAGACCATACTGGGGGAGACGGCCAGTAGCAAGCAAGCCAACCATGCGCCAATTTTGCCAAGATAGTCGCGCAGGAAATAGGGCAAGCCAACAATTACCGTCCCCAGCGTGGCGGCAGCAATACGCACCGTTGTGGTATTGACGCCATTATCGTAAACCCCTAGCAACTGGCTAATTTTGTACACGAGCGCGATAGCATGAAACTGAAAGGGGCCATGTAACAGGGGATCGTAGCGATAATTTGCCGGATTGAGCATGAGTTGCAAGGAGA
The DNA here is from genome assembly GCA_035764225.1 of Ktedonobacteraceae bacterium. Classification (GTDB taxonomy): domain Bacteria; phylum Chloroflexota; class Ktedonobacteria; order Ktedonobacterales; family Ktedonobacteraceae; genus DASRHT01. The sequence continues at coordinate 5,517 of DASTZT010000453.1, read as the reverse complement.
AATAAGCGTGCAAGCTCTCGTCGTGATGCAATGGTTTATCTCCAAGACCCCAAAAGCGCAAAATGGCTCCAAGCAAAACGACGGCCAGGTACGGTGACCAGTTCAGTAATTGTCCACGCGTTGGCAACGAGAAGCGACGCCGAGGCGGACGCGCTTTCGACGCCGCCTCCTGTTCCCAATTTTCTCCGTCTGACCCCACTATTGCCTCTTGCACTATCTCGTTATCGATATTCTGCATTTCGCTCTTCCTCTGTAACCTTTACTTGACCTTATATATAGTAACACCGCCCACATTATACACAACCTGCATAAAGGCACTAAAGCGGTGGAGGTTGGCCGAGGTATATTTGGCATACTCTAACGGACCAACGTACAAATATTGAGCATGATAATGGCTCATAATCGTTAAGACCAGATTGGGCTGAGTAGCGGTATAGATCGTCTCAACGTCGGCGCTTCTGCGCTCAAATTCAACGCCATTATTGCCTTGATTGAGCCAGTTGACACGCCACTGGTACTCGTGGCCCACCCAGCCCATCGGGGCCGATAGCCCTGTAAAGGCCGAGATACGTCCATAGTTGGTGTAATCATCACCCACCGCTTCGATAATGCCTGGATCTCCCTGCACATTGGCATTGAGCCAGCGAATAGCAGCATAATCGCCGGAAGAATCATAAGCGCAATCGGGCGGACGACAATTCTGTAAATAGAGCAGTCCATCCAGGCTATTTGAACGTTGTAAATGCGATCCTTGCGCTGTGGCATCGGGACGCGCATAACGCGCAGGCGTGGCCAGCAGTGGATACACCATACTGGCGAGCAACAATATCAGTAAGCCCACGCTCCATAAGCCCTCCACGCCGCGCTGGAGCCAGCGTTCAAGCGAGGGCGCGGAGAGAGCAGGGCGGAAGCTTTCGAAAATAAAGAACAGGCCCGCCCCGGAGGCAATTGAGAGCAGCGCCCAGGCCTGGAAATAGAATTTAAAGACGGTGTTCATACGAGGAAAATTGCCCGCAAAGACATCTTTGAGGAAAAAGACCTCACACACCGCTACCAGACCAAAGGCGATAGCGCCTAGCAAGAGGATAAACGCCTGGGAGCGATCACCGATATTGTAGAACATCAACACAACGGCCAGTAGAGCGGTGCTGGCTGCTAATAAAAAGGTAGTGCTGTTGGGTAGAAATACCAGCGAGATAAACACCACTATGGCGAGAAGAATAAGGCTAGTAATATCTGCTCGTATCCTGAATCTATTGCCCTGTTGCGATAATTGCCCTCCGAATAATGGACGCTTCGATGCGCTTGCCAGCAGGAGTGAGAGGAAAATAAAAGCGAACAGACCATAAATGAGTATCTCACTGCCCAACGGGGAACGGTCCGCCGCTCCTACGATGCCAATCCCCTGCGAGGGCGAAGTAAAGTTGAGGTAGAACGGCAGATACAAAAGGAACGAGAGCGCGACCAGACTCACGCTGGCTACAAAGATATCGAGCAGCAAAGCAAGACGAAAACGCGATTGGTACGCCAACCACTGCTGCAAACCGATGCAGATAATCGCCAACCCCACGTAAGTTGGGAAATCCCAACCATTCATGGTAAATAGTCCCCCTAGCACGAGTGCGGTGCAACCTAACGTGAAGGGGAGATGCCAGCCGCGTCCAAAAACATTGAGGCCCTGCCCGCCCTGCTCCAGCAAAAGATTGAAAGCCAGCGCGATTGCCAGGATGGTAAATGCCAGCGCCAGCACATGCGCGTGGAAGCAAGAGAGCAGAAAACTAAAGGCCGGAAATTCGTTAATGGTTTTATCAATCACACGGCTTGGCGCAAACCAGTCATAAGGGGCCGCACCGCCATGATTGAGCCACCATTGCTGAGTGGCGGCCAGATTGCCCAGTACCAGACCCATCATCATCGTCAATAGCCCATAGGGAATGGCTCCAAGCAACGGTGGATGCACGCTATCAGCAGGCTCAATCCCCTCATCACGAGCGACACGCTTACGCAGATGGCGCGCCCAGGCGACGATATTACAGGTCACGCCAAACAGGTTGACAGCCGTTAAGCCAAAGAACATGCAGATGCCAGTGTTAAACGCGATAGAAGGAGATTGTCCGAGCAGCTTTGCTAGCACCGCAATCGTAAAGTGCGCATAATAATAATAGTTGATGCTATAGCCCGCGAACCACATATCGTTGGGCGGCAAATGGGGACTACGCATAATAGAGGCAATAAAGCCCTCATCCATAAACATTTCATAGGAGCGGATATCAGGGCCAAAAGAGCGCACCCAGCCCAGGAGGAAGACCATCCCCAGAAATACAAGCTCGCTCGCCACAATATAGCCTATGTTCAGGCGCACCACTTTTATTAGCGCCTGCCGCGTGCGTATCCAGCCGATCAGGCTAAAAGCCAGCAAAATCAGAACAGTTCCCAGAATATAGAGTTGGCTGAATGGCAAGGCATGCCAGGCCATTAAGGGCAACCAGACACAAAAGGCAAGCAGAGCGATGGCGAGCACCTTGCTGAAGGCCCATCCTCGATCTGGCATGTTATGAAATACCGTAACCGTCAGGGGTAAACATGCCAAACCCAATAGCTCGACCAGCGCCCACATCTGAATTAATTCGACCATAATTTTCTCAACAAGTAATAAGCCTCGCTAAAAACGCGGAGGCCGCTCGGCGTTTTTCTGTACAAATATCCTACTCTACAAACGAATTGCCCATCCAGTTAGTTCCTAAAAGCGTATTTTTTCCCTACTGCCTCTGCGCAGGATCAAGATTTGTCAGCTTACGATCAAGGCATACTAATCTAGTCTTCTATACAACTACTTCGTAGATGGTTACACTGTTCGAACGATAGGCAACCCGCAACGTACTGCCGACCATACGTTCAAACTTATCAAACCTGGCTGGTGCCTGAGCCGCATAGAGATCTCGCTCTAGCTGACCGATATAAATATAGTGTACATGATAGTAGTGTAACAACTCAAGGGCCTGACCTGCATCAGTGGTGGAATAGATCGTCCCAACATCAGTAATGCGATTAATTGGCTGATCGCTATAACGCTGTTCTCCAACATGATCGGACCAGCCCACCACATCAGGCAAGCCAGTAAAAACGGAGACACGATTATACCACTGATAAGAGATAGGAGCAGCCGCTTCCAAAATGACCGGAGAACCAGCCACATGCGCATTAAGCCACGCAATGGCCTCAGCATCCCCTGGATACCACGCTCGCACAAAGGCAAAACCATCCAGCGTTGGCGTATAGGTAGCATTCCCGGCTGGTTGCTGAAAATCAACCCAGGATTGATGATCGTGGATACGCGCAGGAACACCTTCTACTAGAAATATCGAACAGACCAGCAGCAATACAGCAAGCGTTACCATCCATGCCTGTCGCACGACACCCCTTAATATGTACCATAAACGCTGCACAACGAGCGCACCACCAAGCGCCATTAAAAGCCAGAGCTGCATCGAAAACTTAAAGACCGTGTTCATGCGCGCAAAACTGCCGCCGTCGAGAAAATCGCGGATATACACCACCTCTATCCCCAGACCAATGCCGATGCCCACAATCAATAAAAGATAGACATACGCCTGTCCCTGATCGAGCAAGCCTCCTCCGCTATACAGCGCCTGAATGGTATTGCTCCCACTTCCGCCCACTTGTTTCAATACAGTCAACCGCTCTCTCAAGAGCCTTACCAGCAGCGTGATGCCCAGCAGAAGTATAGCCGCTAATAACAGTTTTATCCCAAACAACAGCAAGATACTTACAATAATTGCGCATATTGCTATATATCCGGCAGCGTGCCAGGATGCAAACATACCGCCGATCTTTCTCTGCACAACCCACTTGCGATACAACTCTGTTAGGAAGAAGCTGAGCGCGAGAAAGATCCACAGGCCAAAGACCGTTAAATAATCGCCCTGGCTCGTCCCCTGGCCGACCAGACCTGGCCCATTCACATACAGCTGCTGGTATGACAAATAAAAAGGCAAATAGAAGAGATAGCCCAGACCGACGAGCGCCAACGCCGTGATAAGGCGAAAGCCCAGCGCCACCCATAATTCCATCCTGCTTTCTTGTCGCTTTTGCATTACTCGCTGCACGACCAGCCCTGCGGTTAACAGGAGCGCATAGACGGGCATATCCCAGGGATTGATGCAAGCGATGGTGCCAAAAACAAAGGCGGCGAGCAGATATATTGCCAGCCGTTCACAGGAGGCAGGAAAAATCCAACGCTCTTCGCCCTGAGAGAGCAACAAGGTAGCAATCATGCCAAGCATCAAAATCGAAATTGGCAAATCTATCACATGTGGATGGAGATCGGCAAAAAGAAAAGACCAGAAAGGGAATTCATTGATGGTAAAGGGAATGACGCGGCTACTCTGCCAATAATCAAATGCGGGCAGCGGAACATGATTCAGCAGCGCGAGCAGTTGCCCTTTGAGCTGGGTAAGACCATTGAAGTTGCCGATGAAGGCGGTAAAATAGCCTCCTAAAAGGGCCACAGGTATACTTCTGGAGAGGCTATAGACGATCACTACAGCGCCGCCGAACGTCAGCCCAAACAGGGTGGGGATAGCCAGATTAAAGGCGGTGGTAGGAATGATGCCAGTCAATTTAATCAGGGAAGCGATCACGTAGTAGCCATAGTAGTAGTAATTGATATAGCCTCCAGCAAACCAGGGGTCGAGCGGAGGCGAATAGGGGCTACGCAGGATAGCATTGAGAAAAGCCAGTTCCATAGGCTTCTCACCGCCCAGATAAAGATGCCAGAGATCGGGATTGAGCGCCCGAATGCCAACAAAGAGCAAATACGCCAGGCTAAATAGTACTTCACTGAGCAGTATTCTGCGCCAATGCTGCGAGAGAAACGCAACGATAGCGCCACGCTGAAAAAAAAACGCCGCCAGACCACCGAGCAGCAGACCGCTCACAACCAGCAAGAGCGAAATATGGCTGAAAGGAAGCCAGCGCAGAGCAGCGAGCAGCCACGCCAGATATGCTGTTATTAATAGCCCAAGCGTTTTGCTAAACAGGTACCCCCGATCCGAGAGCACGCGAAAGACGGAAAAGATCAGTGGATAGGTCAGTAACCCCAGCACGGTAATCACCAGCCACCAGAAAAAAACTGGCACCTGATTGGAGAAGCTATCAACGGGAAACTGCACACTGAAAGGGGGAGATTGTTGATAATCATCGATCTGCTGAGAAGTCAGCATCAAGGTACGTTGCGTGCCAGAAAGATGTGCTCCCGGCGCGGGCAATTGCACACCAGCCAGGAGTTTCTGAAAAAGTTGATCGGGTGTGTAGGGATAGGGAGTATCGCGCACAAAAATACGCGCCGTCGGATGATCGAATACCGAGTAGCTCTCGTCCGCATTGCTATCATCAAGCGTGATCCCAAACAGGTTGGGATGATTCTGAAAAACGGCTTTCAAGTGAAAACCCAGCTGGCCGCTATAGAGCAGCTGGTAATAGTGAATAGTCAAGGGG
>DASTZT010000452.1:0-5734 GCA_035764225.1 Ktedonobacteraceae bacterium | reverse complement strand
GGTGGAGGGAAACGGCCCGATGAAGCCCGGCAACCCATCTGTGATCGTGCAGGTAGGGTGCCAATTCCGGCGGAGCATTCCGCAAGATGAGGGGAATGAGCAGTAACGCCAACCCCCTGAATTAGGGGTTTTTTTGTGTCTTGCGCGACTAACTCTCTCTTCCCTATTTGATATCAGAACTTTGAAAGGAAGGTGTCCATCATGAGCAGTTTCATGCAAAGCCCGAAAACGTTTTTTACTAGCGAATCCGTCACGGAAGGCCATCCCGATAAGCTATGTGATCAGATTTCAGATGCTATTCTCGATGCGATTATCACGCAAGACCCTATGGCTCGTGTCGCTTGCGAGACTGCGACCACCACTGGCCTGGTGCTCGTAGCTGGTGAGATTACGACCTCGGCCTGGATCGATATGCCTGCGGTTGTGCGCAAGACGATTGAGCAGGTAGGGTATACGAACGCCGATTATGGCTTTGACTACCGGACGTGTGGCGTTGTTACCTCCATCGGCAAGCAATCATCAGATATCGATATGGGAGTGAGTCACTCGCTCGAATCGAAGGATGCGGTGGTTCGTCTCAGGGAGGATGAACTGGAGTTAGTTGGTGCTGGCGACCAGGGAATGATGATAGGTTTTGCCTGCAACGAAACACCTGAGTATATGCCTATGCCCATCAGCCTTGCTCATAAGCTCACACGCCAGCTCTCGCAGGTCCGCCGCAAATCATGGGCAGGCAACGGCCCGATGACCTATTTGCGCCCGGATGGGAAGAGCCAGGTGACGATACAATATGAATATGGCCGACCGGTGCGGGTGGATACGATTGTAATCTCGACCCAACACGCTGATTATATTGATCGAGAACAGATTCGCCATGATGTTATCGAGCATATTATCAAGCCGATTATTCCAGCGCATCTGATAGACGATAAGACCAAATTCTTTGTCAATCCAACCGGGCGTTTTGTGACTGGCGGACCAATGGGCGATGCTGGTCTGACCGGACGCAAGATTATCGTTGATACCTACGGCGGGATGGCTCGTCACGGCGGCGGAGCCTTTAGCGGCAAAGATCCGACCAAAGTGGACCGCTCTGCCGCTTATGCAGCCCGCCACATCGCCAAAAACCTGGTAGCGGCAGGACTGGCTGATCGCCTGGAACTGCAAATTGCTTATGCTATTGGCGTGGCTCGCCCGCTTTCGCTGTTTGTGGAGACTTTTGGCACGGGTAAGATCTCTGATGAAGAGATTGTTCGCCTCGTCAATGAGCATTTTGACCTGCGCCCGGCTGCGATCATTCAGGATTTGAATCTGCGCCGTCCGATCTATCAGCCGACAGCCGCCTTTGGCCATTTTGGACGAACCGATATCGATGCTCCCTGGGAAGCTCTCAATAAGGTTCCCATGCTGAGCAAGGGCGTAGGCGCTTCGCTCGAAAGCAGTCAGACGGCCTCATAGAATCTGTCAGGAGAATATCCTCTCATTGGGCATACTCTAGGCTTGCTGGTTAATGCCCAGACAAAAGTAAGCATGCTCGATAAGGGGATATTCTTAATGCGCTCTCTTCTCTGCTCCCGTTCCTCAGTGAATATCCCCATGCTTGTTCCTGCAAAATTTCGTATAATACATACGAGTTAGCCATCGTTGTCTAACCAATTCTGATAGATGCAAAAGAAAGGGACACGCATTATGGACTTTTCGTTCACTGAAGAACAAATAGCCATTCGGAATACTTGTAGAGAGTTCGCGGAGCAGGAAATAAAACCTATCGCGGAAAAAATAGATGCCACTGGCTCTTTTCCTTACGAGGTCATCCGTAAGATGGGAGATTTGGGCCTGTTGGGTCTCCCTTTTCCAGAAGAATATGGTGGAGCGGGCGCTGATTTTCTCTCGTATTGTCTGGCCATAGAGGAAATTTCGCGCGGCGACGTTTCCGTTGGCATCACGATGGAGGCTCATATTTCGTTAGGCACAACGCCATTTTATCTCTTTGGGAGTAAAGAGCAGAAAGAACAGTACTTACCTCCTCTGGCTCGTGGCGAGAAGTTATGGGCCTTTGGCCTGACTGAGCCGGAAGCTGGCTCCGATTCTGGTGGGACGCAAACCAGAGCCGTGCTGCAAGACGGAAGCTGGCATATTAATGGTTCAAAAGCCTTTATTACCAATGCAGGCACCGCTATCACCGGAGGCGTGACGATCACCGCGGTGACTGGAAAATCGTCCGATGGACATAAGCAAATTACCAATATTATCGTCCCGAAGGATACCCCTGGCTACGCTATTGGGAACCCTTATAAAAAAATGGGCTGGCGGGCCTCGGATACGCGCCCACTGGCTTTTGAAGATTGTGTCGTGCCGGAAAAGAATATGCTGGGGAAGCCTGGTGACGGTTTTAAGCAATTTATGCAGATTCTTGATGCCGGGCGTGTTGCCATTGCCGCCCTCTCGGTAGGTCTGGCGCAGGCATGCCTGGATGAGGCGCTCAGCTACGCTAAAATACGTAAGCAATTCGGGCAACCGATTAGCAAGTTTCAAGCTACTCAGTTTAAGCTAGCAGACATGGATACCGAGATAGAACTGGCTCGCTTAATGTATCTGAAGGCTGCCTGGTTGCATATGCAGGGCAAGCCATATAAGAGAGAGGCTGCTATCGCCAAGCTTTTCGCCTCTGAAACAGCGAAACGAGCGGCAGATCAGGCGGTTCAGATTCACGGCGGCTATGGCTTCATGGACGAATATCCTGTTTCGCGCTATTGGCGTAGCGTCAAGGTCAACGAAATCGGTGAAGGTACCAGCGAAGTGCAGCGTTTGATCATTGCCAAGCATCTTGGCTGTTAAATGATCTGCGCGGTGAAAATAGTGTCATCCAATCGTTAATATAGTGTTGGTAGCTCTTATCAAACAATCGATAGGAGCTTACAGCATAACAGGTATTAAACGAAGGAGAGACACATGGATATCACCCCCAACGTTGAGACGGCAAAAGCGGCCAATCATAAATCTGAAGGCATTCATTTCCACTTCCCCAAATTCACGCATGACCAGCCTGCTATTGTCGATGTCAACAAAGCTCACGACGAACAGCTAACCGTCGGACAAAAAGTTGCCGATACTGTTGCCGCTAACATGGGTAGTTGGCGTTTTATCATCATTCAGAGCATCATTCTTGCATTCTGGATTTTGATAAATGCATTGCAATTATTCATCAAACCGTTCGATCCATATCCGTTCATATTATTGAACCTGGCTCTATCATTTCAAGCAGCATTCGCGGCTCCGTTCATCATGATTTCTCAAAATCGTCAAGCGGAAAAAGACAGGCTGACAGCACAAAATGATTATCTAACTGACTGTAAAGGTGAAGAAGAGATCCGACATATTATGGAACATCTCGATCATCAAGATACGCTGATCCTCCAGATTGTGCAACGGCTTGAGGCGCAGGGGGACCGTTTGGCTCAGCAAGAGAAGCTTACTCTTGAAGTCGTGCAGGGGCTTGAAGAGCAGAATAAACGTCTGGAATCACAACACCTGCAAATGCTCGGCTACTTGAGCAAAATCAACCCGAAGGTGGCCCAGAGTATTAAGGATGGTCTTGGACAAACTAAGAGCGAATAAGAGCAATAGATATATCTAGGGAGCAGAGTGTATGCTTTCCTTGCTCCCATTGAGCATACCCTTTTACGCGCGAAATCGTCGTTTTCACGGCGCAACCCTCTCAGGGGCGAGGAAAGAAAACAAGCCCAGCTTGAAAGCGGCAATGCGTGCGCTATACTCGTTATGGACTCCCAGTTGCTCATAGATATGTTGGCGGTGGGTATTGACGGTTGCGCGAGAAACCGTCAATAGCTCTGCGATTTCTTCTTCCGTATATCCCTGACACATCAGCGACAAGACGTTTTGCTCTCGCTTCGTCAGATTGATCGTCGTCCATACCTCGTTTGTTTGACCAAAGGACTGGAGGAAAAGATGCTGGTCCAGCATATGGAGGATGCAGCTGATAGCCTGGGCGATCATATGAGCGGTCAAGAGCGGAATAGCTGGCTGATCGGGATCGGTTTCATCGCGCATTAGAGAGAGATGACCATATTTGAAGCTGTTGAATTGGAGAGGAAGGATGGAGAAGATATGTGAGGAGGAGACTGCTGGAGCACCGAGATGAAGGCGGGCTCGTCCCTGCGTTATGGCTTTGACTTCCTGACAAAGAAACTCGCTATGCTTCTCTGTGAGAGTACAGAGTAGCCGCCCCAGTTTGTGCAGACGCATAATCTGACACTCCCCGCCTTAAAAGGCTGTCTTTTATACACAAATTACAAACGGAGATGAAAAGCGAGATGAACGCCCTCGAGCAAGGTCTGAAGGCGAAGCCAGCCTTTCCACAGGGTCTTCCAACCAGGAGGCCCATCGCCACGACGGGCCAAATAGCCGCCCATCTGAGCGACGGCTTTCCAGAAAGCCTGCGTGGTCATCGTCGTAGGAGGCTGACCCGTTTGCGTTGCCACAATGGCGAGCACGTCGGTATCCAGCACTTCGCAAGCGGGTCGCTCCGGATCTCGACGGGCAAGATCGCGCAGTTGCAGCAAACGCCCTGCCAGTGGCGACAAGAAGCCGAGCAGGCGTTTGAGCCGGTCCACACTCTGCACTTGGCGTTGTTCGAGATGGCATCCTGTTTTGAGACCCTGGTGATACTCTTCTACGACCCAGCGATGCTCATACCAGTTCACCCGTTCCCAGGCATGTTCCAGCGTCAGCGTCGGCACCGAGGTCAACCAGAGCCATTCCAACGGCTCTTCTTCGGCTGGGGTGTCTTCTTCCCAGACGCGAATCGCCCACAGCGAGAGTGGCTCTTTCCCGCAGCGGGTCTCAAAACGCGGAGGCAAGACCGTCAGCTTGCCAAAGGCGAGTTGCACCGTCGTCGAACGGGCGGTTCGTCCATGGCTGGCTGGAACCTGCAATGGTCGATTGGCTTGTGTCGGCCAGCTTCGCACTTCATCGAGCAAATGGCCCTGCTCATCCCCTTCTGGCTGCAGGCGTCGGTTCTCAAACCCTCGCACCAGAAAATGGGTGTGGGTCACCTGACATGCTTGAAAGAACGGGAACAGATCGGCACCGCGATCTCCCACATGGACCACCAGCGTTTCTGCTGGAAAGATCCCCCCCAAGCGGTGAACCAGCCGCATCCAGACATCGGTTTCCCGTGTGTCGCGCTGTCGCCGTTTGCTGCGCGTCTCTCCCACTGGGGCTGGAGTGCGCACAAACGGCTCTTGGACCGCACAGCCCAGCACTTCACCCGTTTGTGGCACGAGCGCCAACACTGTCTGCAGGTACAGTCCGCGTCCGCGCTGGTTCCCGATCTGGCCCACTCCTCTCGTCTTGGGATGATGCGAGAGGTCCACTTCCGTGGTGTCCTGCACCAGCAGCACCGCTGGCTGCGCTTCAATCTGCTCTCGCGTGTGGTCCCAATGCGGCTGCATCAGCGCCTCAAAGGTCACATCTTCTTCATCAAGCAGGCGGTACAAGGCTATCGTCCCTTTCCAGGTGTGCATTTGGTCGGGCAAAGACCCCGATGGATTCTTGGCCATCAGGCTTGCAACCTGAATGGCTCGGCCCGTCCGCCGAATATCCTTGAGGTTGCTCCGCCCAAATGTCTCTCTGGCCCAGCATTCCGGGTCCAGAATGGTTCGTGTGTTCATCTTCCTATTCTAGCAGCTTGTTAAATGTGTATAAAAGACAG
>DASTZT010000451.1:0-2728 GCA_035764225.1 Ktedonobacteraceae bacterium | reverse complement strand
TCCCACTCAAACCAGAAACGGGCGTCTCGGTCACAGTCGCCTTTGAGCCGCTTAATCAAAGCGGGACACTTGCAGCCGTCGCACCCGATTACGCCCTGGTCGCTTCCGAGGTCAATCCCGCTCTGATGGAGAGCCGCGCTCTGGGCTGGGAGATTCACTGCCTCTACAATCAGGAGACCGACGAGTTCCCGCAGCTCTATTTCTCACACAACCTGAAAACCGGGAACCCCGTCCAACTGGCCCAGGAAATCTCCAGGGTACTTAACAAAATAAACGTTAAACGATCTTAGGAGGGTGTCTGATTCTGAGCGTCCTCGCCATTGCTAAGCGGAGCTCGTGCGGCTTCGCCGCGAGCACACGCGACTGCCCTTTTGCCCCCTTGAAGAAGTACGCTTCGGGATAAAATCTATACAAGCGGCGGTACACAAGTTTGCAAAGTTGAAGAGTCAGCAATATATATGGTACTATTAGGGAGATAGGAAGGGTCGCCCACCATTTCTAGAAGGAGACCTTTATGCACGAAATGATTCGGCCCGAATTGCCATTACGGCAACGAACGATTGAATTCAGTCATGAAGAGCGAGTACAACTGGATACCATTATCGATCTTCTTATTCCTTCTGATGATAACTTTCCAGCCCCCTCCAGCCTCCCTTTAATCGACGTATTGCTGCGCCACCTGTTGCCCAGCGCAGAGAACGAAACCGCTCTGATGCTCAATCAACAGCGTTTACGTACAGTCTTACGCGACTTAAATATTGCTGCTGGTGGCTGTTTTTGTAAAGCCAACCTGGAAAGACAGCAAATCCTGCTCAAGCAACTCGAAAGGAAAGATCCCGCCTTCTTCCAAATGCTCTGGACGCTTGCGAACCACAGCTATTATACACATCTGGCAACGCAGCGACGCGCCACACTTTCATAAATGGCTATATGAAATTCTGCCTCGGAGGTAGGATAGATCATAACCCACTCATGGACACCGTTTTTCTCTGAGATACGTAACTACGAAGCTCCGAGATAGCGTTTCATTTTTTCTTCAAAGCCTGCAAAGTTGCGATAGAGTTCTGCCAGCAGTCCCACTTTTTTCGCCGTGGCTACATTTCCGGCACTGTCATCCCAGAATATCATTGCCTCAGCCTTTATATCATTAAACTCTCGCAAAATATGTTCAAAAAAGGCGGTTTCGTGCTTCATGCATCCGATAGAGGCGGAAGAGAACATGCCATCAAACTTCTCAGCCAACCCCATCTGTTCAAGAATATAGGCAGTACGATACTTCTCCTGATTTGTCGCCATATAGCAGCGTATGCCCTGTTGTCGCAGTTGCTGAACTGCATGAACAAGCGGCTCGTTTACGTTATGCTCGCAGCGAAACCAGTAATCGACAAATTCGTCAACGGAGCCTTGCCATCCCCATTGGGGTACATACGTTATCAGTACTTCTTTCAAATCAGCCCTGCCTACCAGGCATTCCAGAAAGCGCCCTCTGAAGAAGGCGGCAGTTTTTTCGGTTGAAATACCGTAATCACGGGCCAAGTGAGTGCTAAAAGGCTCTCCTTGAACAAGGACGCCATCGACATCAAAAAGTACGGCTTTAATCAATAATGTATCCCTCGTCGATTTTTTCTCAAGCTCTCTTTTTGGACAGACACTGGCCCGATAGATCTGAAGGCAGAAGAGCTACCGTTTTATCTTACGCAATTTTCCTTATTCGGGCAAGCTTTTTTGCAAGTTGCTACCGAAGCTTGATATCCTCCAGCAGCCTGACAAAATAGAGTCCTTCCTCGCTCACCTTGCCGGTATCTTCGACGCCCCACAATATCGATAAGACAGACTGCGAGAAGCCCCAGTTATAGACGCGTCCCCGCTCAAAGCCCAGTTCTTCGGAAAACTGGTCGATGCGACGAGCCATCAGCGACCTGGGGTCAGCGATAGAGAGGATATCAGGCCAGAAATTACGTAGTAGCGAGCCCACCTCATAGGCAGGCTCACCGATCACCCCTTTAGGATCGACCGCTAGCCAGGGTTCGCGCTCGGCAGACAAGATGTTATCCTGATGCAGATCGCCATGCAGCAACATCGGCTCGGCCATAGAGGCACAGAGTTCGGCATAGAGCTTCTCTGCTTTGTCAAATATCGCTACCGGGAATGGGCCTGTTCCTCCACCATACAGTTCGCGCACCCTGGCGAAATCTTTGCCCCAATCACTGACTGTAGGGAAAGGATAATGCCGCTCTGGCAATGGATGCCACAATCTGCGCATAACTGCCGTCGCCGCCGAGATCGCCGCCTCGTCATCCTTCACGGCTCGTAGCGATGTGCCGGGTTTGAGACGCTCTAATAGCATCGCTTTGTCATGCTCATCATAGGCCAGTAGCCGCACCATGCCGTGTCCATCGAAGTGACGCAGCGCCTCCGGTTGAGATGGGAACTCGTCGGTGAGGCCCGTCTTCAAGATGACCTCAGTGCCATCAGCGAGGACTGCCGGAGCCACATAATTAAACGATAGGTTCCCAACCGGAGCGCCGATGGTCAACTGCCAGCGTTGCTCGCAGGTCGCCAGGATCGAGGGCAGACGGTCGAGCCAGGCACGGCCTTCTTCTCCAGCAATTTCTATCATGAAGTTTGCAAACGTTTCGGGAATAATAAACAAGTGGTTTCTCCTCCATTATGTATGTGATTGATTTTTCTGATTACGCCCTTTGACGAATTGGTGTAGGAAATAGCA
>DASTZT010000450.1:0-11038 GCA_035764225.1 Ktedonobacteraceae bacterium | reverse complement strand
CGATATTCCCTCATCCTTGACCCACGTCCACTACGACATTTTCGAGTTGAATCTCGAACGCTTCGAATTCAAAGCAAAGGTCTCGTTTGCTACTTCCGAGAAAGGAGGAATTGAAAGTCTGGCCGTCAAGTTGGAGCCGACGGTGAAAGCGCAGGTTTTCACACGCGTGCCAGAAAAAGAAGCGTAATTCGACCGTACGCCATCGCTTATTGGTCTTTCCCACTTCCCTGTTTTTTTACCATTGGAACGCTAAACAAGCCGGGGCTTAGTGATAGGTCTCGAAGTGTTCGACGAAAAGGAAAAAAACATGCAACAGGAACCTGGTCTCACTCCAACATGGGGCGTCGCCGTTCCCACCGCCAACGGCTATGAAGTCCCGGAGGGCAAAGGCGAGTTCATGAACCGCAATTCCATCCTCTTGCTCATCGGGCAGAGCATCTCGCTCATCGGCGATGGTTTCTATCTCTTAACGGTCTCTGTCTGGCTGCTGACGTATCTGGTCTCGTCCGCAGCAACACCGACAGCGAAAGCAGCCGCAGCCCTCACGCTCGCATCAGCTACCACAATCATTCTTGGCTCGCAATATCTCTCACAGTTCCTCATCCTTCCTTTCGCGGGTGTTTTTGTGGACCGCTGGAACCGCAAAACGGTGATGCTGGTGGCGAATCTGGTGCAGGTGGTTCTCGCCCTGCTGCCCTTAGCTGCGTACTATGGGCCAAGAAATCTCTTCCTGCCCACGCTCTACGTGACCTTCTTCCTGCTGGTCATTGCTCAAGGCTTCTTTCAGTCGGCAGAGCTTGGAGCAGTACAGGTCATCGTTTCCAAAAGACGCGCGCCGCAGCTCATCTCCTTTTTCCAGACGCTGATCGCGTTAGGAACAGTCGTGGGTGCGCTTTTCTCCGGCGTCTTCTTCCTCAGCACTGGCCCGTTGCTGGCCATCGGCATCAACTCGCTCTCCTTTCTAATCTCGGCCATCTTTATCTTTTTCATGCGTATCCCACGCGAGGCGATCCATCCCCAGGTCGCTCAGAGAACCGCGTCAGAGGAGCAACCCAGTGTGAGGTCAGGTCTCGGCAGCGTCCTCAAAGATCTGCGCATTGGCACGAGCTTCAGCTTCACCAACGCCCTCATCCTGGGCCTGATTATCATGCTGGTCGTGTCCCAAATCGGCGCGGGCGCGGTGAACGGCCTGTATGGCGGCTTCTTCGTGCTCAATCTGCATGGCGACCCGGTCAAAGATGCTAGCCTGCTGAACATCCTACCGGCAGCAATCGGAGGCGGGGCGCTGATAGGCGCTTTACTCGCTGGTCTGATCGCGCGCTTTATGCCTGTCAAGTCGATGACCGTGATCAGCGTGATTTTCCTCGGTCTGGGCTTGCTCCTCTTTGCGTTCCAGGGTGTGCTGATCGTGGGAGTCGCGATCTTCACTCTGGTTGGCGTCTTCCAGGGCATCTTCCTGGTGGGCTATAATGCATTGATTGTCAGGGCCGCTCCGCAAGCGTTAGTTGGTCGTGTGGCTGCGGCGGTCGCGTCGATCACGGCTCTCTCGTCCCTGATCGCGGCGTTTGGCATTGCCAGGATTGTCGATTACTTCAATCCGCTGCAAAATCCGCTCAGTCCTTTCGCGAAGAATCCATCCGGTATTCTGACCATCATCTTCGCGCTTGCCGGGGTGCTGATCGCGCTAGGCGGTGTGGTTGGTATCCTGATCTTTGTACGAGCGAAAGAGAGCACGGCGGCAACCGCCAATCCGGCAGTTCCTGAGGCGACAGGCGACTAGCAAATTTTTTCTCTCATTTAGGAGCATACAATGTCTGAAGAAAAACGTGCGCTTACCCTGGAAGATTTCTGGCGACTCAAGACGGTCGATGATCCTCAGCCCTCACCCGATGGCACGCGAGTCGCCTATGTGGTGGGCAGCTATGACGAGGCGAAGAACCAGGCACACTCAGCGATCTGGCTGGCATCGCTGGAGGATGGCCAGTGCCACCAGTTGACGAGCGGCGAGAGCCAGGATATGCAGCCGCGCTGGTCGCCCGATGGCACGCGGCTGGCCTTTGTCTCGACGCGCCACGAGGGCAAGCCGCAGCTCTTCCTCATTGAGGTAGCTGGTGGAGAGGCGCGACGCCTGACCAGCGTAGCCGATGGCGCGGCCTCGCCTCTCTGGTCGCCCGATGGCAAGCTTCTCTGCTACACCTCAACACCGGAAACGGATCGGCAGAAGGTTTCGCAGGAGACGGCATGGTTCGAGGCCCATAGCGAGGTAGATAAAAGTACACCGCGCCTGCGCCGTCAGTGTACGCTCCTCTCGCGTTTCGACACCCGTGGCTATATCGAGCGCCGTGCCCAGCTCTTTGTGCTCAACCTGGACGATGCGCAAGCCGAGCCGCGCCAGCTTACCGAGGGCGATTTTGACGCGGCCCAGCCAGCCTGGTCGCCTGATGGCACGCTGATTGCATTTGTGTCAGACCGCTCTGCCAACGCCAATGCCAGTCTGGCCAGCGATATCTGGACGGTCGCGGTCGAGAGCGGTGAGCTGCAACGCCTCACGAATGGCGATCTCAGCGCCTTGCTTCCGAGCTGGTCGCCCGACGGGGAAAACATCGCGTTTTTCGCGGAGCATCCCTTAAACGCCCGTAGCGGCTATGAAGACCCGCACGTCTGGCTGGTTTCGCGTTCTGGCGGCGATCAACGCGACCTTATGAGCCATCTTGATCGCTCACTATCCGCAGTTCAACCAGACTATCATTTCAGCGGGGGAGCTGCACCCATCTGGAGCCTGGATGGGCAAACGCTCTACTTTGTGAGCGCCGAGCATGGGTCAGGTGCGATCTTCGCGCTCGCGGTCGAGGCTGGCGACTGTTGGCGCGTCTCGTCCACCGCCGCGGATATCGTTGCTTTGCAGAGCGTGGAGGCGAGCCAGATGTTCGTGGGCGTGGCGGCAACATCAGCACAGCCCTACGATCTGTTCACTCTTCCCTGGAGCGGCGGCGAGCTTCGACCTCTGGTCTCCACCGATCAGGCTTTGCTTGCGGAAGTGAGCATAGCGCCGACTGAGCGCATCAGCTTCACAGGGCCAGATGGCTGGGAGATTGAGGGCTGGCTCGTTAAGCCACTACACACCGAAGGCCCCTATCCGCTGATCCTCCATGTTCACGGAGGTCCATACGGTGCGTGGGGACACAGCTTCTATTTCCAGGCTCAAGCTCTGGCAGGTGCAGGCTATGCCTCACTCTACGTCAATCCACGCGGCAGCAAGGGCTATTCCCTGGCTTTTACGCAGGCGGCTGACTGGGGCGAGAAGGATTTCCTCGACTTGATGGCGGGCATCGATGCCGTGCTGGCAATGGGTGAGGCTGATCCGCAGAGGCTCGGCATCACGGGCATCTCGTATGGCGGCTTTATGACCAACTGGGCGCTGGGACACACCGACCGCTTTGCCGCAGGTGTCTCGGTGAATGGTGTCTCAAACATGGTTAGCATGTGCGGCACCAGCGACGTGGGGGCGCTCTGGCTTGGCACGCAATACGGGCGCTTCTGGGAAAATGAGGAAACCTGGGAGTTTTATCGCTCGCGCTCGCCGATTACCTACGTAGAGCATTTCTCGACGCCCCTGCTTCTGCTCCAATCGGAGAACGATTATCGTTGTCCCATTGAGCAGGGCGAGCAGCTTTTCACCGCGCTCTGCACTCGCCAGCAGACGGTGGAGCTGATTCGCTTTCCCAATGCCAGCCACGCGATAGCCAACACTGCCAGTCCGCATCATCGCTACTTCCAATGGAAGTTGACGCTGGATTGGTTTGAGACGTACCTCAAAACGCGCGAACAGTAAGCAGAGACCTCCCGCCGCTGACCAGCTCAAACGGGGCAGCGGCGGTCTGGCTGCCGTTTAAAGCTTTCCCTGTTGAGCATGTGACCAGGCCTCATCCTTCCCGTGCCAATGTGTTACTATTGCTCTTTCCGTAACGTTTCTGGCAAAGTATGATCTCTGGGAAAGAAACGGATAGACAAAGAATTAACGCAATGGCGGACATTTTTTGTGGTCAACTGCTCACCTGTGAAAACATGCCCCAGGTGAGCGCCGCAATTGGCGCATTCAATTTCTGTCCTTCTGCCATCAGGATCGGGAAAGCGACTGACGGCATTCGGGTAATCTTCATCGAAACTTGGCCACCCACAACCTGCATCAAATTTACTTTTTGATGAAAACAGTGGCGCGTTGCATTGGCGACATAGAAATGTGCCATCTTCATAAAAATCATCGTATTCACCCCTAAAAGGGGCTTCAGTCCCTTTGCCAAGAATAACCCGTTTCTCTTCGGGAGTGAGTGGATTCATTGTTCGTTCCTCTCGTCGTTGTATGCAGAGAAATTCCCCTTTGCTACCTCTATCGGGAGCAGAATGAACAGCCAGGAGCTTTCGCAAAAGGTCGCGACGTTCGGACTCGTCGTTAACGCTGTTTGGGGGATATTTCTCCGGTGGTAAACAATGCTCCTTCCAAATTATAGCATTGAGCAAGCAACAATAACAAGCTTGAGTGCAGGACAACGCAAAAGTCTTAAAGTGGTCAGCTTTCTGGAGCATGACAGAATAGTGAGCGAAACGCTTGCTTTCTTGAGACGATTTTCGTATAATAGGCACATCTTTGATCAATATATTTTCGACCAGGAAGATATATATTTCACTCTATGTAGATCATTGATACATTTTTATGTGTTAAAGGGGTTGATCGTTTCATGAATTTCCGTTTTATGCGTCGGAGTGTGGGCTTCTGTCTGGTGGCGCTTTTCACCTCGTTGCTTGTCGCCTGTGGAACTGATCCTGCTTCATCTCTTGCGCCTACGCCAACACAAATTCCAACTGCTGCACCGAGTGCTCCTGCAAAGGCAGGAGCAGCGTTCCAACCATTTCGCGGGCCAGGTTTCAGTCTCAGGTATCCTTCAGCCTGGCAGGCAAGCCATAACAATGCTGGTGTCTATTCTTTCTTGTACTCAGATAACGTGACAGGTTTTCATGTAGCACTGCATACTGGCTATGTGGATGCTACTTCGCCCATTGTCGATTTGACCAATTCGCAGATGAATTGCGAGCCGAGCAATACGTCGCTGCCACCAAAGGTGACAGTCAATGGGACTGTCTGGTTCCAGACGGATTTCCTGTGCATGCTGGCAAGCACCTATTATGAATTGCGGATGTTGAAGACAGATGCTCCGCTCGGTCAGCAGACGGTAATCATCTACGGAGCGTATCAGCAGGCAACCGCTTCTCCACCGTTTGACCAGGCCGATCAAACCTACTTCGAGCCGATGCTGCACTCGTTCCAACTGACGACCGCCTGAAGCATCAAGACAGAAAAAAGGATGGAGCAAGCCGAGCTATGCGTGAACCACCGAAGATTACCGAGGAAGACCTGCGTGCCTGTTTGCTGGACCAGTATGATCTGAGTCCCATCACGCTGACGTTTCTTCCCCTGGGACATGATTACGACGCCGGGATCTATCGTGTGGAAAGCGAGCAGGGAACGACCTATGCGCTCAAAGTCACACTGAGACCGCTCTACGAACCACGCTATCTGGTTCCTCGCTATCTCAACGATCAGGGGGTTGCATCGGTCGTAGCTCCCATTCCTACCAGAAGCGCCGCTTTGTGGACGAAGCTTGGGGAGTGGACCGTGATCCTGTACCCCTTTGTTGAGGGAGATACCAGCTTGACGGGGATGACGAACGAGCAGTGGGAGCAGTTGGGAAGCATCTTCCAACGGATTCACCAGGTCATGCTGCCGTCAGGCGGCTTTGCATCTCTGCGCAAGGAGACCTTTGATCCGACAGCGTATATTCGGTGGGTACGTGCCTTTGAAACTCAACACGCCCATGCGCAAGGCGGAGGAGCCTCACAGCGTGCGATTCGCTCCTCCTGGGCGGTCCATCAGCCCACAATTCACACGGTAGTGACCTCACTGGAAAGGCTGGCAGCCGTGCTCCAGCCGCGACCATTGCCCTGCGTCATCTGTCATGCCGACCTGCATGCAAGGAATCTGATCCGCAATCAAGCGGGTCAGGTATTTGTGATCGATTGGGATGAGGTGATGCTGGCCCCCAAAGAGCGCGATTTCATCTTTGTCAGGCCGCCACACGCTGATGCATTTTTTCAGGGCTATGGACAGGCCGAGATCGATTGGGTGGCCCTCACCTATTTTCTCTGGGAACGGATCGTACAAGATTTGATCGAGTGTACCCAAAATGTGTGTTTCAGGGATGATTGGGGAGAAGAAAGCAAGGCAGAGGCCGTTCAGTTGCTTGATGTGATCCTGGCAGAGGACAGGGGCCATATCGACGCCGCCTATCAAGCCTCAGCCCATCTCCCAAGTGATCTCACCGTTCACCGCAGGGAGATCTCTTGATCCATTGAGAAGCCTTGAACTCAGCAAAATGTCCCCTCTTCCTCGCTGTGTTCAGGCTATAATTTGGTAGCAGCCATCTCCCTTGACGACGTTTTTTCCAACGTGGATCAGTTCGCCGATGACTAAGAGTTGCAGAAATGGAGCTAGATCCCCTTCGAAGGTGGCCGTTCCAAGCAGGCCGCCAATCGGCGTGGCTCGCTTCTGACGATTGGAATAGCTTTTTAGCTCCTGCCAGCACGTCTGGTCCTCGCTACACTGGATGCCGTCGGCCTGACGTAACCAGGCATTTTTCTCTTCGCGGTCAATTGTCAGCTCCTGATTCCCGTAATAATGTTCTAGCGCGAGATATCGCTCTAAGAGGCGTTGCACCAGAGGGCTGAAGCTGGCACGCTTGACGATATGCTCTCGCTCAACCAGGCGCAAGGGGGTGACGAAACGCAAGGTGATCCGCTCAGGGCTTAGTGTTGCAACCCGCGCCACAAGCTCTTCCGGCTGGATTGTGATAATCGGCACCTGGACGAGCAGATCGCCCTTCTCGTAGATTGCCTGGCGCTGTTGTATGAAGGGATGATAGCACTCGACACGCACGATCTGGAAACGCCCGCGCTGCCCGTTGTTTTCGTCCAGGCGACGCCCCAATCCTTCCTCTTCTAGCTGCGTCGCCGAGAGTAGGATGTAGGGTAGCAACTCCACAATCGAGCCGATGAGCGTCATGCCGAAGGAGAATTGCTCCCCAACCCGATAATAGCGGCCTCCCTCCTGCGGTGGAATGATGACATAGGGACGTGGAATATCCTGCCCTCTGAGGCTCTCTTCGCGCAAGGGGGCTACCAGAGAGCTCACCGGGCAACTGTCATGGATGGGGCAGGCGGCGCAGGATGGCGCGCTTTTGTTGGTGCAGAAGCGTCTCCAGACAGCATTGAAGAAGTTGCCGCGCAATGATGCCCCGCTAAACTCGTCCAATTGCAGCGGTGTGACTGCCTGGACAGTGAACGCGAGGTGCGTGGTCGTCAATTTCTGTATCCCTAAGCGGGTCGAGATGGTCATAAGTTCCTACCGCCTTCTTTGTGGGAGGATTGAGACATCAAACCGCGAGATGTCGAGTAAAAAGGTATTGCTAAGGAGTCGGATCGAATAATGGACGGCATCCTCTTCAAGCTCCTTTCAGATCCGTTGATACCAGCTATAATTACGCGACGAACGCTTATGCTCGTATGGCAATACGATATGACGCAGCACACGGTCTTTATGCAAAACTATCTTCGCATCGTCATAGATGTTCGCCTTCGCAAAGGTCAGGCTCGGACCACAATCGTCTAACATCTGTAACGTTCCTATCGGCGAAAACGCTTGTAGCGTGGGTGCGGTGAGATGGATAAAGTGCCCTTCCGGCTGCGTTACGCTCATAGATGGAGGTTCCAGGATTTGCAGGAAGCCGCCACGCTTGCCCAGGTAGTTGATCTGCATCAACAGGTCGGGAAGCAGTTTGCCTGATTCGTCCTCATGCACCTCGCAGGTCAGGCGGAGCGGGCCGGTATAGCTGACGTACTCGCGGTACGCGATGGTTGGCTGCATGGGATATTCCTTTTTCTCCCGCGCTCTCTGGGCTTTTTCCGGGTTGCTCTTCTCCTTCAACTCGCGCCTGATCTTGCTAAAGCTCTTCAAAACCAGGATCGTCTCCGGCAACTCAAGGTAAAGGGTAAGGTCGCGAAGGAGGGGAAACACGCGTTTCCCTTCCTCGATGCCGCGACTGCGAATTACATTGCTCAGCAAGGCCATTTTGATGGCATAGGGCGTCGGGATCAGGAGCGTCTTGCCACCTGACGAGGTCGCGCCCGCCGACTTGAGCGAGAAAAAGGAGACCGGAAGGTACTGTGCAGTAATCCACATGGCGTATTCTCCTACGAGTCTAGCGGGTCAACGCCTGCGGTGTGCTGCTGTCGATCAACTGACGCATCTGTTGCGCGAAATCAGCTAAAGTGTCGAACATGAAGAGCTTGACATGCTCAGGCCCGTTGCCGTTGAGAGCCGCTGCAATCTTTTGCGCCTGTTCGCGATAGGCAAAGCGTTGCTCTTCGTCGCTGCCGCCGATCAAGGGGCTGATCAGGGGAGCGGGCAGGGCGCTATCGCTGGTGGAGATGAAGCCCTCAAGCGCGGCAAGGTGCGGCAACTGGGTTGAGCGCATGGCCCCGTTGAGTTCCAGAAATGTGTACATGACGCTTTCCAGTAGCAGACTCATGCGTCTCTGTCGCTCGTCTTCGTCGATAGCAGGTTTTTGCGTAATGTCGTTATAGCCAATACGGTGAAGCTCGAAGTGGCAGACCAGGGCATAGACGCCGCTGGAGGCGGGACGGTGGAAGATGTTCTGCCCACGATTTGCGCCGCTTTTTTGTTGATCCTGGGCATCGGTCTGAAGCTGCTGCGCTCCTCGCTCTGAGACATATTTGACGTGGAAGTAGCTTTCAGTGCGCGATAGCTCAGGAATGGCGGCGACCCAGCCAAACTCGCAGACCGA
The DNA here is from genome assembly GCA_035764225.1 of Ktedonobacteraceae bacterium. Lineage (GTDB taxonomy): Bacteria > Chloroflexota > Ktedonobacteria > Ktedonobacterales > Ktedonobacteraceae > DASRHT01. Next base: position 2,123 of record DASTZT010000450.1, on the reverse strand, counting down.
CTTGCGTGGCACGGACCGTTTCTCTTCAGTCACCAGGATGCCGCCGATATCGTCCATTGCGCAATGTTGCAGGAGCTGGTCGATAAATTCGGCGTCTTTGCGGCTAGCTGTGGACAGAAACTTGTCGTCGGCATTGATGCGGTTGACGTTAAACTGCTGGCAACTGCTGCATAGGCTCAGGTGCTGCTCTTTGGCGCGACGGTAAAAGTGCTCCATCAGGACGTGCTTGAGCATATCGCCGGAGATGGCGTTGACGTTGTGCAGGTGATGGTCGTCACCCACGATATCGATCATGCGGGTCTGAATCTGGTTGCCCTCGCCCCCTTCGTTGTTGAGGCTATGCATGTTCAAGGTCATGCGGGCTGCGATGGAAAGTGAGACGATGGGATTACTCATTGGTACGGTTTCCTTCCTGTTACTTTTTTACTCTTTTATTCTTCCGTTGTTGATGGATCGGACTCGTTCCCCGTCATGTCGTTTTGCAGCTCTTCGGCTGAGAGCGACTTCAGGCTCGCATAGCCATAGGCAACCAGCTTCTTGGCGATCAGTTCGGTGGGATTGCGGTCGAGTAGTTCTTCCAACTGGTCGATATCGGCTGTTGTGACCGGGTAGCGCAGACCATATTTTTTGCGGTCCTCTTTTTGCAGGCGGCGCTGGAGCCGCTTCGCCACTTTTTCCTCTTCCCGCGCGGTTTCCGCATTATAAAGGATGAGGAATGTATTGAGCTCGTTCATGAAATCGTCGCGGTAGCGGGCTTTGCGGACCAGGTCCTGCCCCAGGCCGTAGCGGACCTCGTAGCGATTGTCGTTCTCTTGACTGGTACGGTACTGTGCCTTGACGGTAGCTTCGCGAATGGCGGAGGCGATGTTTTGGAAGCCGCGATTTTGTGTGATTGTGTGCAGATCATCGTGCTTACTCTGATGTTGCATAACGAGAAAGTCCAAACCTTTCTTTGTCAATTGTGGTAGCCAGTGCAACACATTCTTTTCATGGTCGCGCTGGCGGAAGAGATAACTGCCGTAGCTGGCCGCGAAGGTCCAGAACGGGTTGAGATCGTGGCCGGAAAGAAAGTCGCGGTAGGCCCGCAACAGTTCAAGCTCGTCGTTGCCCTCTTTCCCCTGGTGGCCCTCGATTCGGCGGATGACGCGTAGGTGTTCTTGCAGGAACAGGTCGGCATCTTTGGTGGCTTGCAGGGTGCGAAGATCCGGGAACCAGCTTGGGACGTTGATGGTTGAAACGTTCATGGTGGCATGAGCGCTGCCCATATCCTTATAAAAGGCAACATCGAAGCCGCTGGCAATGCTAACAATGGGGGGAGTTTCCCATTCCTCCAACCCTTGACGGCTACTTAATTGCGTCTGCCGATGCTTGACCAGCACCTGTGCGAGGCGAAGCGCGGCAAAGATGTCCTGCTTGATAGCGGTACTGGACCAGCAAATCTGGCGAAACTGCTCCATCATGCGGGTCAATGTGCGCAGTTCGACGGTGGCGGGCTGAATGACATAGGTTTTGCGGTCCTTGCTGCCTTTGAGGATATAGGGCGCGGCTCCAAGCATAAAGCCTTTGAATTTGAGCAGTTCAAGCAGCCAGAAACTGTCCAGCCCCGCGCTGGTCAGATGGTCGCTTTTGGGCGTGTTGGACCCTTTGCCAGTGGTGGGATTGATGACCTGGACGGCTGTGACCATCGTTTTGCGTTCGATGCCCTGCTCCTTCGCCAGATTCTCCCAGTCTTTGCATGCCGCCTCAATGTCGTTTTGCTCCCGCGAGAAGAGTCTACAGAGCAGGCCAATCACGAGCCATTGCTGTTGCCCTGAGAGGGCTTGCCAGCGTAAAACGATCTCGTTAAAGGTATCTGGCACCTTCATCATATTGATGGCCTGATAATGCGCCAGTTCGGGTCGCGGCGCAATTTTACGTAGCTTTTCCAGCTCCGGCTCGTTACGCCAGAAAGCATCGGGCGTGCGTAAGCGTGGTTCCAGGTGTTTGCGTTGCTCTGCCAGTTGCTTCTGCTTCTCACGCTCATCATCGTAGCGGAAACCATCCTGCAAGGTGCGCCCCTTCTTGGCCTGTCGCTCGTCCTGCTTTGCCGAGATGAGCGGATCAAGCAGCGAAAACCACTCGCC
>DASTZT010000449.1:0-3721 GCA_035764225.1 Ktedonobacteraceae bacterium | reverse complement strand
TTTTCTTTCGTTCTGGCCTTTCTAAAGCTGGGGATTCAGGATGAAGCAGGCGAAGTTCTGCCAGTTGCTGAACCACGTAGCGGACTCTTCTCGCCTCTATATTCAGTTCATAGCCAATAGTTGCTAAAGATTTGGTGCCATCCAGGCATTGCATAATACGAACAATGGTGTTGCTCAAGCGGAAATAGCGCCCTGTCTTAACATCCTTTACTACATACCGCTGAGGAGAGGTTTGCACATAGATTAATCCATCTTGAATACAGAAATGTTGCAAGACTGGCTTTTGCACCATAGCTGTCTTAGCCAAACTGCTCATAGCACTGTTGTCTCCGATCTCTCTGTCCGCACAGAGCAAACGAGAGGCGCTCTGGAGCCTGGTATAGCTCCATGAGCACACCTCTCTACGCACTACTGACACAGCAGTACGCTACTGTTTTTTGTTAGCTCGATTTAGCCGGTACAGTCAGAGCAATCACAACAGCATCCACATGCTCCACCACCATCTGTGGGTACCATAAAAGCCAGACGGGTTTCGAGTTCTTCGATTTCGAATTCCAGATCACTGAGATCATCCTCCAAAAAACTCTTTTTCGCGTCTTCCAATCCTTGGATATTCTCGTCGTTCATAAGTATTTTTCTCCTTCTAAAATGAGTACATGCCCTTTTACAACTGTATGAAGAGAGTATAAAAGAAATTTTCCTTGCAAGGAACGTCTGCTGAAGACTAGCCCCTCTCGCTAGCCCCCGGCAGCCCCTCTACCGCTATCAACATTGATTATTATGTCAATAGTTTCAGAAAACTTGGGTCTCCCGCATCTTGATACTGTTGCCCAACCATCTGATTGAGAAGGGTTCAGAAAGAAGCTCCTCTTAGAACTCATGACGAGGTAAGTCTGAAGAGAAGAGGAGAAGAAAGGTATGTCACTCAAACCCGAGCCAATTGGCCCCATTCCGTCAGAAACCATACGAGTAGCGAAAGCTGCATTTCCACAGGGCAGTCTCTTCATGAAGATGAGAGACGAATTAGGCACACTCTATCAGGACGATCTGTTCGCAGATCTGTTTCCTCCTGCTGATGGGCAGCCTGCTCTCGCGCCCTGGAGGCTGGCCCTGGTCACGATCATGCAATTCATCGAGGAACTGCCTGATCGGCAGGCGGCTGATGCGGTGCGCAGTCGCATCGATTGGAAGTATGCCCTCTTGCGCCGTGTGGCGCGTGGTGGTATCCCTGGTACAACCAGGAAGAACGAGAAGGGAGGTTCTTGGGTCATCCAACCTGATGCCATGCCGAGTTATGGCTCTTCCGCAAAAATAGTGCTCAGCAATATGCTGGAATGAGCATGATACGGCACGCAAGCATATTGAAACCCGTTTGAACTTCCTGAAGGAGCCTTTCGGAAACACTCATGTTCATGGCCCTTCTGGACTGGTCTGTTGCCAAGCCATCTGAATGGCTGAGCACGCAAAGTGCGGAAGATCCAGAACACGGCATGGTGTCGGCAAGTCGCATCGAGATCGAGGTGCTCTCACCGCAACGAAGCGCGTCCCTGCTCCTGATGCCGAGCTGTCGCAAGCGCCCCCGAAGAACAAGCGCTGGCACTCCACCTCTCCCAGGAACTAGGAGGGTTGCCGCTGGCGCTCGATCAGGCCGGAGCGTATCTAAATAAACCGTCAAAACAACTGCGGGAAATCTGGTAAAATGAAAGGCATCATCGCAGCCAGAAACAAGGAAGAGATCATGAGCAGACCAAGCGAACTGTATGTCCGACCATTGACGCCTGCGGAACAGGAATGGGTCCGCAGGCTCTATGACCAGACCAGCCATGTGGGACTCAAAAGTCGATGCCATATCATCTTGCTCTCCGCCCAGCACTACAGCGTGCCTCAAATTGCGTCGCTGCTTTTCAGTAGTGAGGATACGGTGGCTCGCTGTATCCATGTCTTTAATCGATCTGGCTTGGAAGCCATCCTGCCGGAGGCACGTCCAGGTCGGCCTCCCAAGCTCACCGAAGAACTGCTCAAACGCTTGCTGGAATTGGTGGCAATCGACCCCAGAGATCTGGAGCTGCCCTTCTCCACCTGGACTGCCGAGTTGCTGGCATTGGCCCTCAAAGAACAGGCGGGGATTGTGGTCAGCGAAAGCACGGTGCGTCGCGCTCTGCATCGAGAAGGCTACAGCGTGCAGCGTCCCGTTCTCTCGGTGAGCAGTCCTGATCCTGAGTATGAGCAGAAGGCGACTCGTTTGCAAGCATTGCAACGACAGGCTCAGGCAGGGGAAATTGACCTGTATGATGAGGATGAGGTGGATCTGGCCCTCTTGCCCGGCGTGATGCGCTGTTGGAGCAAAGTGGGGCAGCAGAGGAAGATTGAGACCCCCCGTCAGAACAAAAAACAGTACGGAGCTGGGCTCATCCATTGGGTGAGTGGCAAGCTGTACTGGGCGACGAGCGACCACAAAAACAACGCCTTGTTTCGCTCGGTTCTGGGCCAACTGATCGAGCCAGATGGGGAGCAACCGGCTCGCAAAAAGTATGTCGTCGTGGATACGTATCGTATCCACTTTGCCAAACCAGTGCTGACCTTCCTGCAGGCTCATCAGGATGAGATTGAACTGGTCTGTTTGCCCACCTATTCGCGCCATTCTCAATCCTGTTGAACGCTTTTGGAAACATTTGCGCCGCCAGGTGACTCATAACCATTTTTTCCAGACAATAGAACGGCTCATGGATGCTGTTGTCTCCTTTTTTCGTGACATGGCTGCTTCTCCTGACCTCGTTTGTCATGTGGCAGGGTTAGCTGCGTAAATTTTGCCGGTTTATTTAGAGGAGACGGGGATGGCGCTGGCCGACTACTGGCAGCTCTATCAGCAGCATCGGGCTGATCTCTTAGGAGAACGTCGAGGCGGCTTTGTTGCCGATCACCCCTTGCCTGTTGCCACCACCTGGTCCCTGTCCTTCCAGCGGATTGCCGCACAGAGTCCAGCAGCAGCGGCGTTGCTGAAATTGCTCGCATGGCTGCCCGCTGATGCCATTGCTGAGGAGATCCTGACCGAGCCGCATTTCTGGGCCCAGTCCTTGCCCCAATCGCCGGAAACGCGTTGCTGCTCAACCAGGCCATCGAAGCGTTACGGACCTCCTCCCTGATCCAGCGTGATCCCAAGGCGCGAACGCTCTCCTTGCATCGGCTGGTGCAGGCGGTGCTGCAAGACCAGCAGGAACCGAGCGAACGACAGAGGTGGGCCGCGCGAGCCGTGCAGGCGGTCAATGCCGCGTTTCCTGCTGTGCAGACGGCGATGGAGCATGCCACCTGGGTCCAACGTTGTGCTGCTGCCAGCAAGAACAGGAGGCGGGGCCATCGCTTGCCTCGGCCTCCCTTGCGTACAAGACCGCAGAGTATCTGCGTGAGCGTGGACGCTACGAGGAGGCGAAACCGCTCTATCTGCAAGCCCTCACGCAGCGAGAGCAACTGCTGGATGTGACGCATCCTGAGATCGCTCGCACCCTCTCTCCCCTGGCCATCCTCTCCTTGACGCTGGGACACTATGAGCACGCTCAAGCATGCTATCAACGCGCCCTGCAGATCTATGAGCAGCACCCGTTGGAGGCGCATCAGCGGGAGATCGCTCGCCTGCTCACCAATCTGGGGACGCTCTCCCTGACGCTGGGAAAATACGCGCAGGCCGAAGGATTCTATCAACGTGCGCTTGCGCTCCAAGAGCAGG
>DASTZT010000448.1:0-7240 GCA_035764225.1 Ktedonobacteraceae bacterium | reverse complement strand
AAGAGCGCCGCATTTAATAGCGGCGCTCTTCCAGGTTCGGGTAGTTACGGATTAAATTTGAACGATTGGAGCATAGGCATAAAGTATTTTGTCGAAGCCTGATCGAACAGAGCTTTCGTGGTCGCATAGATGATCAGATAGCTCTTCGTATTGGGAGATTTATCCGGGTAGTTGATGGCGAGAGCAACTAGCTCAACCCCGTCAGCTGAGGATGTGTCGCTAATTGCGCGCTGGCTCCAGGTCTGGCCACCAACGGTAGTCGTTGCAGGCATATTGACGGTGTCTGGAGTTTTCATCGTCCCTTTCGCGCCAGAAATACCACCATCAAGCACCTTATCCACAGTTGCATCCCCGTTCGCATTAGCAATAGAGGTAATAGTCATATTATAGATACCCACCGAATCAGTAATGATGACGGGGTTATCTCCAGAAGTTTTCCAATCTGTCGGATACTTAACGGTAAAATCTTTTCCGGTAAATGTTTGCGGAACAACATTTGGGGTCGGGGTAGGTGTTGGCGGCTTGGGCGTAGGTGTCGCGGTTGTCCCTGTTGTGCTATCAGTGCCACAGCCGACCAGCAACAACGTTAGCATGAGCATGGCGATACTGGACAAAATGCGCCAATTCGCTGGTCTCTTAGAGAAAATCATAGGTTATCCTTCCATTGAATGGTTTAGATGAAATTATTAGCCTGCTCTACAGAGAGCCAACGCAGCTAGCTTGCGTTCATCTCGTCTGCAATTAGTCACTTGCCATCTCTTCATCACCTTATTGACAAGCTGCCCTGATATGCTTTATTGCCGGGCTTTCGCTAGGATAGCGGACGAGCATGAAAGATGCAAGGCTGAGCGATAAAAACAGGACCATTGTCTGAGCAAGAGAAATCGGCTCTTGCTTTTGCATCTTATCTCTAGAATCGCTGCTCAAAAGGAGGTAAAGAAGCTTTATAGCTTTCTATGGGGTATAATACTAGCTTGCAAGATCAAATTCAGTTTGATTCGTGCGAACGTGATATGTTTAACGTAGTATAAGCAGTAAAAAGGACTTCTGAGTAAAGAGCACATTACTCAGGGGAAAGGCGGACATCGTGACGATGCTACTCGTTATCCTGGGGTTGATTGGCCTGTTGTTGGTTTGCGCTATTGTTGGGGTTGTTATGCAGCGTCTTCGTCCTCCCCGTCGTGGTAAGCACACGACAGCTCTCCATCATGCCCTCTTTAATAGTGAAGAAGATTGATCAGGCAAGCCACAGCCAGCACCTCTCCGATGGGCGAGGCGTCAGTCCAGAGCAGCACTGAGCGTTCGCTCAGTGCTGCTCTTGCCCGTAGACAACCTGTTTGCCTCGCAGGAATGATGCCGCTGCTCCGACGAAGCAGAGTGCTGCTGAGATATAGAAAACGAGGTGCAAGCTCTCCATGAAGGGGGTAGAGATCAAGTTCGGGAAAAACGACTTGCCCAACAGAACTGCCTGGTGGGCGGGTGAGATCGCTTGCAGCACTAATGGCGGTAAGAGCTTTCCAATCGGGTTATACCCTAGAAACGCCCCAAAAAGTGCAGCCGTCGGGGGAAGATGTGCGATAGTGAGCGCGGCCTGATCTGGCACACCATTGTTTATCAGCCCGGTTGAGAGCGTCGAGGGCAGTGCTGCGGCCAATCCAACCGTGACGATACTGAAGAAGAAGCCGATGCTGACCAGGTTGGCGCTATTTTGAAAGGTTGCACGCATGCCAGAGGAGACCCCGCGTGTCTCAGCCGGAACGCTACTCATGATCGAACTGGTATTTGGCGAGGCGAACAGGCCTGAGCCGCAGCCCAGCAGAAAGAGCAGTCCGGCAAAAAGCGGATAGTCGAAGTTAGCGGGCAACAAGGTGAGCCCAAGAAAGCCGAACATCTGGATCAGCATGCCAGTCGTCGAGAAAAGGCGAGCTCCGAAGCGGTCCGAGAGATAGCCGCTGAGAGGACCAATCACAATGAAGCCGAGCAGCAAAGGGGTCATAAAAATGCCTGCCCACAGGGGCGTCTCTTCAAAATTATAGCCGTGTAATGGCAGCCAGATGCCTTGCAACCAGATAATCAGCATAAACTGCAGACCGCCGCGCCCAAGAGCAGAGAGAAAGGACGCGATATTGCCCGCAGCAAACATACGAATTTTGAAGAGATCGAGCCGGAACATAGGATCTTCTATATGGAGTTCGATCCAAACAAAGATTGCCAGGAGCACGATACCGAGAAGGATAGCTCCGATAACCAGGGGATTGCCCCAGCCCATAGGCGAGCCGCCGTATGGCTCAATCCCGTACGTGATCCCCAACAAGAAAGTCGTGAGGCCCAGGGCAAAGGTCACGTTGCCCAGCCAGTCAATTTTTTGATGTTTACGGATCGTTGCTGTTTCGCGCAACATCGTATAGGCCCAGATGGTTCCGGCAATTCCAACCGGCACACTGACGAGGAAAACGAGACGCCAGTGAATAACTGCCAGGAGGCCACCGACAATCAAGCCAATAAACGACCCGGCGATGCCTGCAATCTGATTAATGCCCAGGGCACGCCCTCGCTGGTTCGCTGGAAAGGCATCAGTTAAAATCGCCGCGCTATTGGAGAGGAGAAACCCTGAGCCGATGCCTTGAATGAGGCGAAAGATGATGAGTTCGAGAGCTCCGGTATTGCCAGTCCCAGGTGTCAGGGCAAGCAGGGTACTGCCAATGGCGAAAATGAGAAACCCCAGGTTATACAGGCGCACCCGACCAAACATATCAGAGATGCGGCCAAAAGTGACCAGTAGCGTAGCAGTCACGACCAGGTAGCCCAGGAGCAGCCAGAGAAAATAGCCAGCTTCGCCCGGAGCCAGAGGATCAATCCCAATGCCCTTGAAAATAGCGGGAAAGGCAATGAGCACAATACTGGCATCAATGGTGGCCATAAGCGAGCCCAGCGTCGTATTGGTCAGCGCCACCCATTTGTAATGAGGCCCGACAGGTCGTTGCCGACGGCTATGTGTGCGCTGTTCCTGTGTGAGTGTTTTTGTCATGTTCATCCTATCTGGCGGTGGAGGCTGCTGTACGCGGCGGTAGCGGTTTTCTCATTCTGGTGCAAAAGCCCCAGCTAACTTGCCTTAGAGCAATCGAGACAGGCGTTTCAGGAGCGGAAGAGCCGCTCATATAATAAGTATAAACTGATAAATTTCTCCTTGCAAGTGTATTCCCTCTTCACTGGCGCAGCCGCTCTTTTGCTCTCACGCTGCTCTTCACCCTCATGCTGTCCTTGGTTGCTGGGTGCCTGATTCTATTTCTATGTTTCCCGGTCACCTTTTGTATGCATCTCGTCTTCTAATATGCTTGTCCATCTTGCGCTGGGCTAACTCCACGACCCCTTTGTGCTTTATACCAAAAGGATGCATGTGTGAAATGTCCTTCCTCTGCATTCGTACATATACTATACTGTTATTTACTAAAGGCAGAGGGAAAGGAGAGGAGTAGGATGTTCGTTCGTCGATGGTGGAAGCGAAAATCCTTTCGTTTTTGGACGGTCACCCTGATCATACTAGGAATCATTATTGGCGTTCACGTTCTTATTTTCTTTGCATACCAGGCCTGGACCGGCGTGAAGCAGCCTGTGAGGAACCCAGCTTCTTCTGGACCACAGGAATGGTTATTTGGATGGTTACCCTGGCCGTTGCTGATTACGCTGGTTGCCCTGGTTGTAGCAACCACGCTGTTGTACACAGCCATCAGTAAGGCCACGCAGAAGACTTCCCTTGAGCAGCAACGAGAAGACATCTTTCAGCAGTATCTTGATCGTCTATCCGAGTTGCTGCTAGCAGAGCGCTTACGAAGTTCTGCCCCGGATGCGGAAGTGCGCAAGGTGGCCAGAGCGCAGACCTTAACGGTTCTTGGCCAGTTAGATGCGAAGCGGCAAAGTGCCGTGCTCTCATTCTTACGCGAAGCCAAACTGGTGACGGCGAACGCAGGAGAGAGCATTGTGGCCTTCAGTCAAGCTCATATGGCAGGGATGAACCTTTCCTCTGTGGATCTGCACGCGGTAGACCTCAGCAACGTCAATTTGAGCGGAGCCAATCTCAGCAGAGCTAATCTGCGGGAAGCCAACCTGAGCGGAGCTAACCTGAGCGGAGCCGATCTGAGTGAAGCCCACCTCCTTGAAGCCCACCTCAAGGGGGCCAATCTCAGTAGAAACCCTTGCGAGGAGGATTCCAGGGCAGCTAACCTGAGTGGAGCCGTTCTCTACAGGGCCGATCTGAGTGGAGCCAATCTGAGTGGAGCCAATCTGAGTGGAGCCTATCTCGGAGGTGCCAATTTGCTCGGAGCTGATCTGCGCCGAGCCACCCTGCGTGACGCCAATATGTTCCGGGCTAATCTGAGCGAAGCTAATTTAAGCGAAGCCAATTTGCTCAGAGCTGATCTGCGCCGCGCCACCCTGCGTGACGCCGATCTGAGTGGAGCCGATCTGAGCGGAGCCTACCTTGATGAAACGAACTTCAGCGCAGCTCGTCTGACCAATGTTCGCGGTCTTCCGCCCGAATTCGTTGCCACGCTGTCATTGCATGCAGCTCAGCAGATTGGCGACGGTGATGCAGCTCTGCCGTCAAAAGAGATATCTGGTTCCTCAACAGACCAATAAACTGTCCCCCTGCGCGTATCGGGAGCGCCAACCTGGAGGCCAAAGCCTTGCCCAATCGCTACGGGAAGTCGCTTTGCTTAAAGGTCGTTTTCTGCTTACAGCATGGCTGTCTCCTTCCACGGCATCTCTTGCGCTTCCGTCTTCCCGGCCACAATTAAGGCATATGGCAGCCTGAAGGCGGTAGACTTTTTGCTCAGGTAAGAGTACACTTCTCTTGGGACTTTCTATGTCTAGTACATGGCGTTCTTTTGGACTACTTGGTGCGCCCTCTCTCAAAAGAAAGAGCTAGGAGAGCTTTGCACGTCTGGGCGGAGCGACCAGAGGCTCTCGCAAAAGGGACAGGAAGGAAAAATTCTATGAGCAATGGTACTTTGGGCTTTTTACGAACCTGTATCGACAAACGCTTTGTCGAAGCCAGCCGCCGGGCATTTGAGGCGGCGACTGGCCTTGGTTCCACCGCGTACTGGCATGAAGCCTACGCTGGTGGTGCAGCCAGAGACCCCTCTCTCGTTGAGAATGACCCCAAGACGGGGAATAACATCTATGCAGACGAGTATGCTTTCAAGCATGATGCGACTGTTTTCGGCTGGGGTGCCCATATCGACGGATGTGGTGGTCTGCCTGGGGCCGACAAAGCCCAGATTGAACAGGCGTTGCATACCCACATCCAGGCTATGATCGCAAAATATCCCACTTCCAAGCATTATCGTCTTCTGGCTTCGGACAGCGGGATTGAGATCGCGCAAGTGTGGCCTCGCTAACTCCATCCTGGTGAAAGTGCTGCGCGAGAAACTGCCAGTCAAATTTGACATGATGGCCAATCCAGACCAGATCATTCCGCAAAAGCAGCCTGGCCAGCGTCTCGCGAGCGGATGTCCGGGCTTCTTCTGACAAACGGGAATAGCATCGGCAATCCAGGATAGAGACCGCGCCTGGCCGCCCGAAGGCAATGGTCACCACTCGTCTTTTGATCTGCTCATCAGCAACGAGGAGCCATGATGAGCTGACGTGCTCGCGCACAGCCATGCCCTTGAGCATGCTGCCCAAAAAAGCATTTCCAGACCATCTGCTTGCGCATTGCTTTTCTCACGAGATAGCAGGACCATCCCAGGAGAGAAATCGGAGCTTTCTCTCCCCCGTCTAAGACCGTCGTTTGTCATGCGCTGCGGCAGCACTGGGTGGCAAGAAGAGCAAGATAGAAGAAGTTTTTTGCTGTGGAAGATGGTAGCATGTCTTGCATGCAATCTGGCTTTTTGTAGCTCCTTTGGTGAGAGACGAGCGGGAGATCGTTGTGCGCAAGACTGACAGTGAGAGCAGACGACGAGAGCGCGATGAGAAACGCCGTCGTTGCGTGTCTTCCGTCTCCCGCGAGAGGGACGGCAGGAGCCTGATCTGTTCCTATGAAATCGGAAAGCGAGAGGTATCATGAAATTGCTGCTCACGTCTGCTGGCATCAGCAACAACAGCATTCGCACCGCTCTGGTTGAGTCTCTGGGTAAACCGATTACCGAGTCCAGCGCCCTCTACATTCCCACCGCGATCTACCCCTTCCCTGGCGGTGCTGCCGCGGCCTGGCGGCTGATCCGCGGAGTAGTCGGCGGCCCCTTGTGCGAATTGGGGTGGAAGTCGTTGGGTGTGCTGGAACTCACCGCTCTGCCCAGTATCCAAGAAGACTGTTGGGTCCCAATGCTTAGGGAGACGGACACCCTGCTGGTTGGCGGCGGCGATCCCCTGTATCTGTGCCACTGGATGCGACAGTCGGGACTGGCAGACCTGTTGCCCTCTCTGCTGCGCGAGACGGTCTACGTGGGGGTGAGCGCTGGGAGCATGGCGGTAGCCGCCACCTTCGGCGAGACCTACCTTGATCCGCGCAGGGGCAGCGGTGAAGCGCTCACGTCGGAAGACATCGTGTTCGCCACACCTCAGGGAGAAATCAGCAGAATCTTGGTCACGGCTCAGGGAGTGGGACTGGTTGACTTTGCGTTGATTCCGCACCTGGATCACGCGGATCACCCGGACGCTTCTCTGGCTAACGCAGAAAAGTGGGCCGCGAGGCTACCCGTGCCAACGTACGCGATTGACGATCAGACCGCCATCGTCGTTCGCGACGGCGAAGTCGAAGTGGTCTCCGAAGGCCATTGGAAACGGTTTACGCCTGAGTGCGGGCGTGTGGGAACTGGTTCGTAGATGCGATGGAACTACTGTGACCACGGAAACGCTCGACAAGCTGGCGAAGGTGCTTGGGGTTGATGCGTCCGAGTTGATCGAGAGCGTTTCTGATAGTGCTGCGGAAGGAGATAAACAAAGGTAATGCCACACTGTACTAATAGGTAAATGTGCTAAGCGGCCCAATTAAAACTATCAATCTGTATAGCAACTTCAGTATAATCGGCCTGTCCTCGCTGTATCTCTCCGTCACTCTCTGCTATACTGTGAGAGAGGCTGGTAGAACTCGTTTTCTTTCGAGAGACCATGCATCATATGCGGAGCCGGTGGCGCTCATACTCTATTGCGAGAAGGATCTGATATGGCAACAAAACTGGATGAGATAGAGAAACGATTATGGGCCATTGCAGACGATCTGCGTGCCAACTCTGGCCTCAAA
>DASTZT010000447.1:0-3593 GCA_035764225.1 Ktedonobacteraceae bacterium | reverse complement strand
CGATAGGGAGAAGATCCGAGACTTCGTAGGCAGCTTTCCCGATTTTATTCGTCCTCAGCGTTCGCTTGGCTTCTATGGTCAGATGATGCTGACCTGCGAAGGGAACGGCGAGGTCGCGCCGCAACTGGTGCTCAATGCGATAAGGGCCGGGTTTGGGCGGGGAGAGGCCCGACTACGGTTTCTTGAGGCTCAAGCCGGAGTTTCTGTTCCTCCCCCATCGCCCAGAACGATCCCGGACGGAGAGGCTCCGCTCTGGGTTGATATTCCGGGCGTATTTGGCTCCAATACTAGTGCGCATATTGCTCAGACTCCCTATGAGCTGACATATCCCGCCGTGGTGAGCAATCGTCCTCCAGAGGAGCGGATACCGTTGAACGACCTGATTGTGAGCCATGATCCACAGAGTAATCGTCTGCGCCTGATCTCACGGCGTTTGCAGCGTGAGGTGCTTCCCGTACACCTGGGCATGTTGGCTGATCTCTGGCAGCCGCCCCTCTACCGCTTTCTGCTCACCGTGTTTGGCGAGAAAGGTACAGATGTCCTGCTCTCGATGGTACAGATACCCGATATAGCAGGGATAGGAGCTGACATGGCTTTACGCTCCTATCCGCGCGTCTACCTGGGAAGTCTGGTGCTGGGGCGTTTTTCCTGGATGGTGGGCGTACAACAGTTACCAAAGCGGGAGAAAGGGATGTCATCTTTTGACTATATGCTGCAAGTTCAGCGCTGGCTTGCTACTCACCAGCTGCCTCAGGAGTGTTTTGTGCGCATCCCCATCGATCTCTTGCCACCAGTAAAGGGTAGCAAGGATACGTCTACAAACGCTTTGAAGGACCGCAAGCCGCTCCATATTGACTTTAGAAATTACTTAAGCGTGATGATGTTTGAACAAATAGTGAGTCATGCAGAGCAACTGGAGCATCCCGAATACCAGGTACTCCTCCTGCAAGAGGTGCTTCCCTGCCAGGAGGATCTTCAGATCTCCGATGGTCGAGCTACGTATGTAAGCGAGTTGCTCATCGAACTTACACGCACAGGAGAGAGTAGATGAAACAGGAGTGGGTAAGTCTGCATCTTTTTTATCATGATGATCCCGTGCCACTACTCACTGAGTGTGTGCAACCGGCGATCAAGGAACTCTATGCTCGACATCTTCTGCAGCGCTGCTTTTTTATTCGCTACTGGCAAGGAGGCCCTCATATTCGCCTGCGCTTGCTGCCGAGGAGTGAAGCCGTACGGGAAACGCTGCTGGAGCTGGTTGCTACGCGGATCGCAGCCTTTTTTACGGCCCATCCCGCACAATCACAGATGCGGGAGGAGGAGTACTTTGCTCTAAGAACCCGCTTTGGCATGGCTGAGTATGGGGAGCCAGATTTTACTCCACTCTATCCAAATAATGCCCTGCAATACATTGCCTATGAGCCGGAATACGAGCGTTATGGGGGAACCGCAGCAATGCCACTGGTCGAGCAACACTTTACAGAATCCAGCGAGATTGCATTAACGCTGCTCCAGGAAAAGCCATCGCGTAACCAGCTCAGTGGGCATGCCCTGGCGACGCTCTTCCTGGGGTTCTGGTTGTGCGAAGATGACTTTAATGCCTTGCCAGGGATTTTTGAAGATTATTACGACTGGTGGAGCTCAGGATACAAGCTTGATACACATTTCGGGCGATTGTATCAGCGGCAACATGAGAACGTGCGGAAGCTTATACGTCGTCTGCGATCCCTCAAACAAGACATAGGCGCTATCCCTGACGCTCAGGAATATCCTTCAGAATACACTATGCTCATTCCGCGCTGGATCTCTTCTATCTGCACGCTTAAAGCGCAATTGCAACGCCTTGCACAGGAGCAGAACGTCGAGATAGAGCTGCGGAGGGTGCTGTACTCCTGTTTACATATGCATAACAATCGCCTGGGCATCTCTCCGGTTGAAGAGGCGTACCTTGCGTTTCTATTAAAGGAATCACTTGCAACAATGATCTCTCAATCTTCCTTCTCAGTAGAGGAAGCATTTCACAAGTAAAAGGAGTTATACACATGAATCAACAATGGCAGCAAGCTGCAGTTTACTACTATGAGGAGCAGAAAGATCAACTTATTCTCGATTGTGTCCAACCGCTCTTTCAGAGCCTGTCCCCGTTTATCGAGCGTGCCTTCTTCACTCGCCATTGGCTGCTCGGTCCCCACCTGCGGCTCTGCTTTTTTTGCGATGAGCAAGAGTTTAAGGATGTGGTGCGCCCTGCGGTCGAAGCGCAGGTGGGCAGCTATCTGAAGGAACATCCTTCAACTGCTGTGCTCGATGAACAGCGCTGGCATCAGGCCGTGCTGAAACTGGCAAGGTTCGAACAGGAGCAAGGCCCGCTCTTCCCTCTCTACCCCGATAATTCTATTCAGTACTCGCTTTACGACCGCCGCCTGCATGTTCTACGAGATGAGCTGCTGGCCGATCTAATAGAGCAATTTTACGTTGAGAGCAACGAGCTAACCTTAAAGATGCTTGAATACGTTCGCCAGGGTCATAGCCGACTCTTGCTGGCGTTACAGTTGATGTTTGCGACGGCCCATAAGACGGTGTGGCCAGTGACTACTGGTTTTATCTCTTACCGCTCGCATGCTGAAGGAATGATTATGTGGTCGCCCGATCCGCAGGCGGTACGGCGCTTGTTTGACCAAAAATATGCCTCACAGTCAGAGGAACTCACGACGCTGCTCAGGCAGGTGGTCGAAGCGCTGGACGAGAACCAGGATACGTTTCCTTTTGTGCTCCCCTGGACTGCTCTGTTGCGGCGCTATTGGGAGTATGGAGCGCCCTTGATTGCAACCAAAGAACTTAATATCAGGCCCAGCCACCCCATGACCAGGCAGGAATTCGAGGAAAAAATCAAAAATCGTTTGGCATACAGTGAGTTCCATACCAACTTTCATGGAAACCCCACAGAGCGGGACCAATTCCTCGCCGATCCGGTGTTTCAAAGTTATCGCCTGATGCTGAACCTGCTCTACCTGCACCTTAACCGTCTGGGCATCCGGCCATTTGAGCGGGCTTTGCTCGGACATCTGGCAGCAAATACCGTTGAGGAGGTTTTCGCCGTTTCTGCTCTCCCACGCCCCGCTTGACATGTTGCTAACAGGCTCTTGAGAGAGGAGTGGCTATGGAGAAATCATTGCACGAAGAGCGTGCCTGTATGAGCTATCTGCGGGTTGGAGAGCGGCTCCCGACCTTTGAGCACATCGATTGGCAAGCAACACCACGCCCTTTCAAAGTGTATCAAGGGTGTGAGCAGATAGCTCTGGCTTACGAGTCTCCTTCGGGGGGACCTCCCGTTCAAGAGACCTCGTGGCATACTTCAGGCGCAATAAGCTTTGAGCAGTGTGGCCAGCTGCTCTCGGACATCTATGGTTTTACACGTCTACATCGCGCGGTCACTATGCTCTCTCAAGAGCCATCTCCCTGGGGCAGGATCAGGCTTCTTCGTCCTGTCCCCTCTGGTGGGGCGCTCTTCCCTTGCGAGCTTTATCTACTGGTCGGGTTAGACCAGTGCTTACCTCCTGGGATTTATCATTATGATGCTCTTCATCATGCTCTGG
>DASTZT010000446.1:0-11126 GCA_035764225.1 Ktedonobacteraceae bacterium | reverse complement strand
TTTGAAAGAGGGCATTGCTCGCGAACGCCTTGCCCAGGTGCATGCTCCCATCGGGCTTGACCTGGGCGCGGAAACTCCCGACGAGATCGCTTTGAGCATCGCGGCTGAGATGCTGATGCTGCGCAAAAAGGCGAGTGGAGAGCTGCTTAAAGAACATCACCACTTATTGGAGGATGCGGCTCCCACAGCAGGATAGAAAAACCGCTGTGGCGAGCAAGTCCTGTGGCGACGGCATTGATGCCGTCCGGTTTACCGCTTGTCTTGCCGGTTGGGACGGGCGCTAAAGCGGACGCGGTGAACCGCGTCGCCACAAGAGGATGACCTGCCGCATGGGGGCAGCAGCAACAGGCCATCCAGAACCACTTGCACACCGCATACGCTAGCGTTTCACGCCTCGAATGTAGCGTACCGTTACCGTGCCGAGAATGCAGAAGACAATCGCCATGCCGAAAAGCAATTGGAAGCCAAGCACGGGTTGCCCGTTGCGCGTAAAAAAGTCGGTTAGCGGCCCACCGAGCACGGGAGCAATCACTTGAGGCAAGGAGAGCGAGATGTTCCAGACCCCCATATCGCGGGCGTAATTATGATGCGAGGGCAGCACATCAGCAACCAGCGCCCAGTCAACGCTTTGATAAGCTCCATACCCCAGGCCGAAGATGGCTCCGGCGGCAATCACAATCGTCAGCGAGTGCGTCACGATAAAAATGAAGCCGACCAGCGACATAAAACCACCAGAGATGTAAACCATGCGCTTACGACCAAAGCGGTCCGATAGCCAGCCAGCGACAAAGGCACTTACCAGGCTGGTGAGTGAGACAAGGATCACAAAGTTGGTTGTTTCCTGTTCCGGGTTTGCCACCTGCACAACGTCGCGCATATAGAATTGCAAGAAGGTCTGGATCGTGTAGATGCCCAGCATCATGAGCAGGCGAGTCATCAGCACCCAGGCAAAATCAGGATCGCGGCGCGGATTAAAGTCGAACAGGCGCAGCAGTCCAACGGTAGCAATCACCTCTAGCAGGACCGACTCTACATCCCCGCTAATTTGGATGTTGGCAAGATGCAGCATATTCCAACCAGTTATTAGCACCCAGCCTATCGCTACAGCCGCCAGCGTTCCCCCAATGGTTATTAATGCTGAGCGCGAAATCCACATCTTCTGTGGCTGATTCTGCTCAGGTAGCACCGTCGCCCGATCCCCTCGCACAGAAAAAACCGTCACGAGCATCAGCACCACCATCACGAGCATGATAACGCCATAGGTTAGCCATAACTCTTGCTGGTAGATGGGAAGCGGCTGAGCAGCATTGAGCACGCTGCCAGCCAGGATCACGCCGCCGATATTGCCCGCGATCAAGAGCACGCCCATGACACCAGAGGTCAGGCCGCGCTGTTCAAGGGGCACAACATCCGGCAACAGGGCATGGAAAGGGGCCTGAGCGGCATTGCTGGAAAACTGCACGATGACATAAGCAATCGCCAGCGTCGGAATATCGCGAGCGGTTGCCATCCAGACCAGAGCTGCCACGTTCACCAGCGTCCCCAGGAGAATATATGGACGACGGCGGCCCCATGCGGCGAATCGGCCCCGTGTCCGATCACTGAGCATGCCAAAGAATGGATTGGCGATGAGCGAGACAAAGGCACCCGGAACAAGCACGAAGGCCAGCGCAGCCCCTTTATCCAGATTCCCTACAATCTTGAAAACCTGACTTGGAAGAATGATAATACCAAGAGCGCCCCAATGAAAATTGAGCGCGAAATAGAAGACACTGATAGAAAAAATTTGGGTCCATCGAAGCCTGGGAAGGCCTGGAAGACTGAGCGGAGGGCCATGCGAGGAAATTGCCGCCTCGCCTCCCTGCCCAACAGTAGCCATTTCGTCGCTTTCTTTTCTCACAAGTTGTCTCCTGCTATGTTATGATACTACATTCAAAACTATAGAACACACACCGAATTTACCACCCACAGAAAGGGTTACAGAAAGGATACATTATGTTTGCCCGGCGTACCAGTGTCATTTATACCAGTATCTTCTGCTGCTGCATTTTACTGGCATCCTGCGGCGGATCAGCGACTCCATCAGCTACCACAACACCAACAGCCAGCCCGACCAGAGCGGCCACTCCCACACCTACAGCGACGCCAACAGCCACAAAGACCACCAGCGTCACACCGCAGCATTACACGTCCCATACGCTATTTCGCGGCTCGGCACGACCGGACGATCTGGCTTTCGATCAGGCAGGACATCTGTTATTTGGCGACTTCTATAACGGGACCATCAGCCGGATCAACGGTGATGGCTCAGTCACAGTGATAGCCAGAGGATTGGCCGGGCCTGAAGGTTTTACGGTGCTAGCAAACGGCACCATGATTATTGCTGAACAGAGCAAGCATCGCATCGTCTCCCTTGCGCTGGGAGCGACATCAGTTCGGGTATTACGCGCGCTGCCGGGCACACCCAGCACGGCCCGTTGTAAAGATGGCGTCGATGGCACTGCCTACGACGCTACCACCAACACGCTGATTGTCCCCGATAGCCCCATCGGCAATGTATACCGTATGAGCCTGGATGGTCGCACATTGACGCTGCTGACTTCGGGCATGGTGCGTCCCGTTGGAGGCGTCGTCGATGCGCAGGGCAATATTTACATCGCGGACGAGTGCGGCGGAGCCGTCTGGAAAATTGCTCCGGGCGGCCACGTTCAGCGCATTGGCGGCTTTAGCATGCCCGACGATGTCGCGCTCGATTCGCATGGCAATCTCTATGTAATTGATCTTGATCCAGCAATTCACGCATTGATCCGCCTGAATATGGCCACCGGAGAGCGCCAGACGTTAGCAAGCCAGGGATACATTGAGCCGCAAGGACTGGTGATAGATAAAAATGATAACATATTTGTGTCGGACGACTTCGCCAATATTATTGTGGAGTATACACCAGCATGAGTAAACTCACCACCATGAAAGAGGCTATTGCTCGCTATGTACCTGATGGCTCCTCGGTAGCAATGGGGCTGGGCCTTGAGCCACTGATTCCCTTCGCCGCCGGGCATGAGATGATTCGCCAGCGCAAGCGCGAGCTGACCCTGATTGGCCCTATTTCGGATGTGCTTTTTGACCTGCTGATCGGTGCCGGGTGCGTGAAGAAGATCCAGGCGGCCTGGCTTGGCAATGTGAGCGAGGGGCTGGGCCATTGCTACCGCCGCGCTGTGGAGAAGGGGATTCCTCATTCTCTGACCGTTGAGGAACATAGCAACCACACTATTGCCCTTGCCCTGCTCGCTGCCAGCCTCGGCTCGCCCTACATTCCCACGCGTACACTGCTGGGCAGCGACATACCGCGCCAGAATCCCACCTTCCGTTTTGAACAATCGCCGCTAGACGGCACGCCACTGCTGCTCGTGCCAGCAATCAAGCCCGATGTGACGATCATCCATGTGCAGCGCAGCGACGAGCAAGGTAATGCTCATCTGTGGGGCAGTTTTGGCGTGACCAGAGAGGCCATGCTAGCGGCTCGCGACGTTATCATTATCGCCGAAGAAATCGTGCCACACGAGGTCATTGTCAGCGACCCAAACCGCGTGCTTGGGCCATCCTATAAAGTACGAGCCGTCGTCCATGAACCCTGGGGAGCGCATCCTTCCGCCGCTCAGGGCTACTATAACCGCGACCACCAGTTTTTCCACGAGTATCACCTGCAAACGCGCACAGAAGAAGGTTTCCAGGCATGGATCAATGAGTGGATCTTGCAGGTGCCGGGACGTGTGGAATACATAGCCAGGTTGGGAGAAAAACGGGTTCAGGGCCTGAGCATTCAGCAGCATCGTTATGCTGCTCAGGTCGATTACGGGTACTAGTTTCAAACCCCAAGCGGGCAAGCATAGCCATTGAACTCCGTCTCTCCCTAGAGAGGGAGTATATCTGTCAACTTCTGAGAAGTCAAGTAGAAATGCATTAAGGAGTTAAGCTAGATATGGACTATACTTCCAGGGAATTGATGGTCGTTTGCGCGGCCAGAGAGATACACGATGGCGAGAATGTCTTTGTCGGGATGCGTCTTCCATTGCTCGCCTTTGCCCTCGCCAAACGCACCCACGCGCCAGGATGCATTGGCTTCTTCGAAACAGGCACGATTCGCGACACCCCCGCCGCCCAGTTGCTCTACACGATGGGCGATTCTGCCAATATCACCGACGCACTGTGGACGACAGGCACATCACAACTGATCGGCTTGATGGCAACGGGCGAGGTGCAACTCGGCTTCATCGGTGGAGCTGAGATTGACCGCTACGGCAATTTGAATACTTCCCTGATCGGCGATTGGCAACATCCCAAAGTGCGCCTGCCCGGTAGCGGCGGTGGCGCGGATATCGCTTCATTGTCGCAGCGCCTCGCCATTATCATGCCGCACGAACGCCATCGTTTCCGCGAGCGCGTAGATTTTGTGACCAGCCCCGGCTATGGTTATCCTGACAAGGATGGACCTGCTGGCACAGCATGGCGACAGCGCGTTGGCCTGCCCAGAGGCGGTCCGGCGGCATTGATTACCACGCTGGCAGTCTTCACCTTCGATCCCGCGACAGGGGAGGCTCTACTCAAGTCCTATCATCCTGGCACAAGCATCGAACAGGTGCAGGAGCAGACAGGCTGGCCTTTGCGCCTCGCTCCCGACTGCGCTGAGACGATCCAACCCAGCGAAAATGAGCTACGCCTGATCCGTGAATGCGACCCGGAAGGGGTGTGGACCAGATAAAAATGCTGATGAAACCTGCTCTCTCCTCCGTAAACAGGTTTCATCGGCCCTTTTAGCCTCAAGAGTACCAACCCCCTACCGGTGCCCTTCCAACGTTGCTGCCTACCCAAAAACCAAACCCGAACGGGACCGCACATGTGGGACGGAGACGGTAGGGGCAAGGGGATGGGCCAGGGTGGATGTGGGGGCCTTGCGCTTGCCCTCTCATTGTTCAGAAAAGACGTTGTTCGGGGTGTATCTGCACTAAAGCTTCCTTGCCGCCGATCTGAGCGCAGCTCGCCACGACAGTGGCGTTGGCTGAAAGTCTCACGCTACAAGCACACTCTAGTGTCATCGCTCCAGCGCCACAATAGCTGATGACTTTTGCCGGTGATATACTAAGACATATTTATGTGTAGCATATCACCTTGTGAGCAAGGAGTATTATGGCAGAGTATCAGTATATTCTTGTCGAGCGGGAAGAACGCGTTGGCATTGTCACTTTGAACCGCCCCAAAGAACTGAACGCGCTTAATTTCACGCTGGTGAACGAACTGGCGAACGCGCTTGAAGAGTTTGACCGCGATGAGGGGATTCGCTGTATCGTCCTCACGGGAGCAGGCGAGAAAGCGTTTGCGGCTGGAGCAGATATCAAGGAGATGGCGGACAAATCGCCCATCGATATGATGCTTGGCGGCTTCGAATCCTGGGGTCGTATTCGCCGTATTCGCACGCCAATGATCGCCGCAGTCGGAGGCTATGCGCTTGGGGGAGGCTGCGAGCTGGCGATGCACTGCGATATGATCGTGGCTGCGGAAAACGCCCGTTTTGGACAGCCGGAAATTTTGATCGGCGTGATGCCCGGCGCTGGTGGCACGCAACGTCTCGCCCGCGTGCTCGGCAAATATCGCACGATGGAGATAGTGCTAACCGGAGCGCAGGTCACGGCTCAGGAGATGGCCGCGCTCGGCCTGGTGAACCGGGTCGTCCCTGCTGGGGAACACCTGAACGAGGCCAAAAAGCTGGCCCAAACGGTCGCGGCTCAGGCTCCCATCGCGACGCAACTGGCGAAAGAGGCTATACTGGCAGCCTTTGAAACTTCTTTAGAAGAGGGACTGGAGATCGAGCGCAAGAACTTCTTCCTGCTGTTCGCAACCGAGGACATGCGAGAAGGAATGCGCGCCTTTATTGAGAAGCGCAAGGCAAACTTTCAAGGAAGGTAAGACATGGAAGAAGCGGTTATCATCTCTGCGGTACGGACGCCTATCGGGCGCTACGGTGGAGTGCTGAAAGATGTGCGACCCGACGACATGGGTGCGCTCGTCATCAGCGAAGCAGTCAAACGTGCGAATATCGATCCTGGTAGTATCGAAGACGTTATTTTTGGATGCGCCAATCAGGCGGGCGAGGATAACCGCAATGTGGCCCGCATGTCGCTCTTGCTGGCAGGCCTTCCTGTGGAGATCGCAGGCCAGACCGTCAACAGGCTTTGCGGCTCAGGCCTGCAAGCGATCAACAGCGCGGCCCAGGCCATCCAGACCGGCGCGGGCGATACGTTTGTCGCGGGTGGCACGGAGAGTATGACCCGCGCGCCCCTTGTGATGGGCAAAAGTGACGCGCCCTTCAGCCGCTCTATGACTTTACAAGATACCACGCTCGGCTGGCGTTTTATCAATCCTAAACTTTCCGCCATGCACCACCCCTACAGCATGGGTGAAACCGCCGAAAATGTCGCCGAACGCTACCACGTCAGCCGCGCAGATCAGGATGCCTATGGCCTGCTCAGCCAGCAACGCGCCGTCGCGGCTCAACAGTCTGGACGCTTCGCTGAAGAGATTGTGCCAGTGACTATTGCACAAAAAAAGGGCGATCCCATCGTTGTTACAAAGGATGAGCACCCGCGTGCAGATACATCGCTGGAGAAGCTCGCGGCCCTTAAGCCAGTGTTTCGCAAAGATGGGACCGTGACGGCTGGCAACTCCGCAGGCATCAACGATGGAGCAGCCGCGCTCGTCTTGATGGCGCGTAGCCGAGCGGAGCAGCTTGGCTTGCGTCCTCGCGCACGCATTATCGCCAGCGCGGTCGCGGGTGTCGATCCGGCCTATATGGGACTCGGCCCGATTTATGCCACGCGCAAGGCCTTGCAGCGGGCTGGTCTCGACATCAAAGATATGGACCTGATCGAATTGAACGAGGCGTTCGCAGCCCAGTCGCTGCAATGTGCCCGCGAACTGGAAATCGATCAGGAGAGGCTCAACGTCAACGGGGGAGCTATCGCGCTGGGCCATCCGCTCGGTTGCAGTGGGGCACGCATCGTCGTGACGCTATTGCACGAGTTGGAGAAGCGCGATGGGCGTTACGGACTGGCGACGATGTGCATTGGCGTGGGACAGGGGATCGCAACCATTATTGAACGGTTGTAACAGCACCCAACCTGGACGTAGGGGCAGTGCCTTGCGCCTGCCCTTATGTGGTGAAAAGCTGGGAAAATAAGCGTATGGATGCATGCCAGCGTGAGAAACGTCTTATTCAGAGGCGAGAAAAAATAGGACCAGTTGGATGCTCGTATCTTATGTTAGCAGCTCTTTTGATTCCTGCCATCGTCGCGCCATCACTCACTTCTGGCTTACACCTCTATTTGCTCTCTTTTCCGATCCTGGGCATTCTGGCTCTCGTAACATTAGGCCCTTTCATGCGGAGAACAGAACAGCGGAAGCAAAACTGGCTCAACGAATACGGATGGCATGTCCTGGCTCCAATCTCCAGGTACCCGGAAGAGAACGCTTTTATAATAGGCGGGCTAGCCAGGGGACGCGACGCTTTTTACTATCGGTATGTGAACTGGCAAGATCCAGAAACGGGACAGATTTACGCGTTTCCGGTCAATACTCGCTTTTTTTCGGCGCTACGGAATCAGCCAGAGGGAAGCCTGCATCCCGTTTGGTTTGACCCCGAAGACCCTTCTTTTTTCATCGTTTCGACAGAGAGGAGATGACGCTTGTCTTGCGAAGCTGGGCAACCGTCAGGGACTATCTCTACAGTTTACAAAGGGAGAAGAATACCATGCATCCGCTTGACGAGCCTCTCTTTCACTCACAGCACGCTGCTGCCAGGCACGATTACTGGGCACGCTGGGAATACTCGCCTGAAGATTGGGAACGCTTTGACCAGTTGGATTGGGGATCTGTCCGACGGGCCTTCTGGTCGCAGATAGTCGTCCTGCTGCTGATTGCAGTGGTGGTTGTCGGTGCCCTCTTGCTGCTATTCAATAGCATGATGCAAGGACTAAGCCCTCAAGAAACATCACAATCTGCCGGAGGTGCTGCCTTCTTTATCGGACTTGCCCTTTTCCTGATCGCAGTGCTTGGAGGTTCCTACATCTTTCAGTCGGGTTGGCTGCCCTTGCAAGAGGCCCGCAAGCGGCATCAAGCTCGCTTGAGTGGTCCCCATCGCATTACTATTGGCACGGTCAGCATTTTCAGTCAATCGCTCTGGTTGGCGGGCCAGCACGTTCCTCTGCAAGACGTTTCCATAACGTTGATTGCAGTTAAGCTGACCTTTGAGCCACTGGCACTTCATCTACAGAGGAAACATGGCTGGATCGGCACTCGCGTATCTAGATGGTATGACACAATACATATCCTCCTTCCCTCTGGACATGAGCAAGAGGCCAGCCAGCTTCTCGCCCGCTTCCAACAGGAGACGATCCTATCATCAAAACAAAAGTCCGTGCCAGCAGAGCCGCTCTAGGCATTCACGAGACCAACGCGCCGTTGATCGCGGCATCATACACTTCCTTGAGCTTCGGTACTGTCTCATAATCGCCCAACTCTGCTGGCTCGATCCAGCACATCTCGCTCGCTTCCCAATCGGGCTGAACCACATCGGGCTGGAGCACCTCAAATAAGAAGGGATGGATATAGAAATGCCGACCCAGCTCCGCGTCAACGTGTTCCACGATGGCCCCACGCCTGAGCAAACGCACCTGGTTGCGCTGTAGCCCGGTCTCTTCACGAATCTCGGTAAAAGCCTGCTCTTCGGGCGTGACTCCCGGCTCAACAAACCCGCTGATCCCGGCCCAGCGCCGATGGTAACTCCCAACTCGCTGGCTGCGCCGCGCAATCAGAATACGCGGCGACCACTCATCGTCGCGTCGCAGGATACACGTCACCACATGGGTAGGACGTATGGGTAATGATTCGCTGTGCTCGCTCATGCTTTTTCTCCTCAAAAAGATGACAATCCCATTATATTTCTACTTGACTTCACAGAGTTTGATGCCCTATACTCTCCTTTCAGGAAGGCTACAGGGCATTATCCATACTCGATCCGCTTCAGGATACTGCAAGCAAGGTATAATCTCCTTGGACTATGTTAAAATTAGTAGAGCGGTTCTGATAAAACACTTTTTGCTTGAAAATTACACGTATCAGGCAGCTTATTGATAATCCTGATACGTTATAACGTGTATATCAATAACATAATCATATATTCTGGAGTATCTCTTTTATGCAGACAGATGAGCCAACCCAGACAGAACATCTCACTGACGTAGCAGAGGAAACGATAGCTATCACGCCTCAGCCAGAGACTACAGAGAATACATCACAATTATGGCGCGCCGCCATACATCCCTGGTGGAAAGCCACGTTGGCCGTGCTACCAACATTCCTTATCACGCGTCTGATCTTCATTGTGTTGACATATCTCGGCGGCATTCTCTTTTCCGTACCCAATTATTCACAGACCGAACTGGGGTTCCGCAGTGTGCTCTACACCTGGTATCGCTGGGATGCGATACGCTTCATCACCATCGCCACAAAGGGCTACATCTCACCGGACTATGCGGCCTTCTTTCCGCTCTATCCCGCCCTGGAACATGCTTTTAACGCAATCTTTCACAGCGACATCCTCCTCACTGGTATGCTTATCTCCAATCTGGCCTTTTTTGGCAGCTTGATCGTACTGTATCGTCTGACCGAAACCGAATTTGACCGCGCTACAGCCAGGAGAACCATCTTTTACCTCGCGATCTTTCCGACCGCGCTCTTTTTCTTCGCGGCTTACAACGAATCGCTCTTTTTGCTTTTTATGCTGCTTGCTTTCTATACATTGCGGCGCGGCCAGTGGTGGCTCGCGGGCATTTTTGGCGCGCTGGCAACGTTGACGCGCTCGATTGGCCTTTTGCTAGCGGTAATTTTTATCTGCGAGTTTCTACGCCAGAAGCTCCCAGAGCTGCGTCAGCAGTGGAAAGAAAAACAGACGCTGCCTCTGCTGCGCTCACTCTCCGGGCTGCCAGCCATCGCACTGATACCGCTTGCCCTCGGCATCTACGCATATGGACTTAAAATTATTATGGGCGATCCCCTGGCATTCTCCCATGCGCAGGCAGAGTGGCGCACCGGGCTTAATTTTCCCTGGGTCGCACCTCTGCGCGGCCTTAAATTTCTTTTGCAGCATTCAATTTTCACCTTTACTGCCGCTCATATTCTGATCGACCTGGGCGCACTAGGGCTTTTCCTGGCGTTAATGGCCTTATGCCTTTTCGGTCCAGAACGTCTTCCCCGGCATCAGTGGACCTTCGTGCTCTTTGGCTTGATGGCGCTGATCTTCGCCGTGACCTTTCCCGCAAAACCGGTTCCGGGCGGTCTCCTCTACGATCCCATACCGTCCACAGAGCGTTTCGTCCTTGAAATATTCGTCGGCTTTATCATGCTGGCACGCCTGGGCCGCCATCCCCGGTTTCACCTGGCCTATTTACTGTTCGCGCTACCACTGCTCGCTTTCCTGACCCTGATCTTCATGACCGGACGCTGGCTGGTCTAACCACATGCTCTGCGTCGATGTTGCCCTTCGCAGTTGCCCTTCTATCCCAAATCGGTAAGCTGCGAAGGAAAGCTTCGGCGGATACGACAAATAACTCCCTCTCTTTTTTTAATTTGCAATACCTTTTATGTCTATTGTATGCTACACTCTAAACCAGGCACGAGGCCACCCCCCCATTCTTCGTGCTTGACGTATTGTTCACACTCTTATATAGTATGCTTGGCGCATAGTACGCCTTTGTGCCTTACCCACCGATCACAACCCATAGAGTACCTATTGATATCATCGAGCCTTTATGGGCCTGTTCGCCTTACTATTTGGAGGTAAGCCGACGTGTCAAATATCAGCGAAGTAGTCCTTATTATCGTAGCACTACTAATAGGAGCTCTATCCGCTGTTTTTTTTGGATTTTACTTTGGATTGACGCGCAATAAAGAAAAGTTTGAAGAGAGCCTTCGCGCTGAAAAGGAAGCCAGCGAGCGGCGACTGCTGGAAATCCAGAATCAACAACACGAAGCTTTAAGGGATGCACGAGAAGAAAGCGCTCGCTTTCGCACTACCA
>DASTZT010000445.1:0-4364 GCA_035764225.1 Ktedonobacteraceae bacterium | reverse complement strand
ATCCGACGATCCGAGCGTCCGTGAACTGCTACTACGCGTCCGCGAGGTTGCGCTAGGAGCCTATGCTCACCAGGACATTCCCTTTGAGCGACTGGTTGAAGAGCTACAGCCAGAGCGCAATGTCGGTCATAACCCGCTTTTTCAGGTGATGCTTGCTTTGCAAAATGCTCCGGCCAAACCACTGGCGCTGCCTGGACTGGAGTTGCAGCTTGCATTCTCACAGAGCGAGACGTCGAAGTTTGACCTCTCTCTCGAACTATGGGAGAGCTCAGAGGGGCTGAGCGGAATGATGGAATACAGCACCGATCTGTTTAACGCAGGCACGATTCGCCGCATGCTCAATCACTATCAGCAATTACTGACTGCGATGGTGGAACAGCCCGGACAGCGACTCTCCGCTCTCTCGCTGCTAACAGAGGACGAGCGGGAGCAATTGCGAGCCTGGAACGCAACAAAGGCGGTGTATCCCCAGGACTTCTGCCTGCATATACTCTTTGAGCAACAGGTCGCACAATCGCCCGATAGGATTGCACTGATATTTGAAGATCGGCAATGCACCTATAGCGACCTCAATGCGCGAGCCAACCAGCTGGCCCATTTGCTCAAGAGTCGGGGGATCGGGCCTGATACACCTGTTGGGATCTGCCTGGATCGTTCCTGCGAACTGGTAATCGGCGTACTCGGTATTCTAAAAGCTGGTGGCGCTTACGTTCCGCTTAATCCTGATTATCCGAAAGAAAGATTGGCCTTCATCCTCCAGGATACCCATACTCCGCTCTTACTTACCCAGCGACGCCTCATTGAGCGCCTGCCGGAAGCGCGCCCTTCGCTCCTCGTTCTGGATAGCGAGTGGGCTGCCATTGAGGCACATCAGAATGACAATCCTCATATTTCGCTCTATGCTCACAATCTGGCATATATCATTTATACCTCTGGCTCCACCGGCACTCCCAAAGGGATCGCGATGCCACACGCCCCCCTGGTGAACCTCTTCAGCTGGCACTACAGGACCGCGCCTCTTCCTCCAGGCGCTCGCACTCTGCAATTTGCCTCGCTCAGCTTCGATGTTTCTGCTCAGGAGATCTTCTGCACCCTATGCTTTGGACAGACGCTGATCCTGCTTTTAGAAGAGCAGCGACTCGATCCAGTAAAGTTGCTCGCCCTGTTACGCCGGGAAGCGATTGAACGGTTGTTTATCCCCGTAGTAATGCTGCAACAGCTCGCTCAGATAGCCACTATAGCCGATTGTTCTCACCTGGCACTGCGCGAAATTATTACCGCCGGGGAGCAATTACAGATTACGCCCCAAGTGGTCCAGTTCTTTGAGCAACTGCATCACTGTCGGCTCTATAATCATTACGGCCCATCCGAGACCCACGCAGCTTCGACCTACTTGCTTGCAGAAGATCCTCAGGACTGGCCTGCTTTGCCTGCTATCGGAAAGCCTGTTGCTAATGTAGAGCTGTATGTGCTGGATAGACACTTGCAGATGGTTCCGGTTGGCATTGCCGGTGAACTGTATATTGGTGGTCTGGGACTGGCTCGCGGCTATATCAGCCGCCCAGATTTAACCGCTGAACGATTTGTGCCACACTTTGTAGGGACCCTCCTTGCCGATCAACTGAGCGAAGCTAGCTACGGGAGTGGCGTTGTTGATCGGAATTGCCAGCAACGATTTATCGCGGACCCCTCCAGTGAACGCCTCTACAAAACCGGCGACCTGGTCTGCTACCTACCCGATGGCAACCTCCAGTTCCTGGGGCGCGCGGATCAGCAAGTGAAGATTCGCGGGTTCCGTATCGAGCCTGGTGAAATCGAGGTGATACTCAATCGCCACCCGGCAGTGCAGGATGCGCTCATCCAGGTGCGCGAGGATACCCCTGGGGAGAAACGTCTGGTGGCCTACGTAGTGACAGAACGGAGTTCTCCTCCACCTGCTATTACCCAGTTGCGACAATACCTGCAAAAGCAGTTGCCCGATTATATGGTTCCCACGCATTTCGTGTTGCGAGACGCGTTTCCTCTTAATTCCAGCGGCAAGGTAAATCGCCATGCATTACCGGCTCCTTTAGAGGGCGACATCGCGCGAGAAGACAGTCAGCGGGCACCCCGGACGCCTTTAGAAGAGCAGATTGCTGAGATCTGGCGCGAGGTGCTGCATCTGGAGCAGGTCGGCATTCATGATAATTTTTTCTCGTTAGGAGGTCATTCTTTGCTGGCAACCCAGGTAGTATCACGCATACGTGAAATATTTGCGG
Source organism: Ktedonobacteraceae bacterium (assembly GCA_035764225.1). Classification (GTDB taxonomy): domain Bacteria; phylum Chloroflexota; class Ktedonobacteria; order Ktedonobacterales; family Ktedonobacteraceae; genus DASRHT01. Next base: position 2,106 of record DASTZT010000445.1, on the reverse strand, counting down.
TGGAGGTGCCGCTTAAGATGCTATTTGAAGCGCCCTTCATAGCAGAGCTGGCCGAATACGTGGAGCAGGTTAAACCGCATCAACAGGAACACGATCAATTCAGCGGTCGCGATACATCGGGACCCTACGGCAATGAGCCATTACGCATACCTGTGTTGGAGCGAGGAAGCGGGGATATTGAGCAGTTATTGGAGATATTGGAGCAACTCTCGTCGGAAGAGGCGCAGGCATTACTTGCTCTGGATGCAACGACTATAGAAAGAGAGACAGCAGAATGAGTGACCTTTCGCAGCGAATACTATCTCTTTCTCCCGAAAAACGAGAACTGCTTGCTCGCCAGCTTAAGAATAAAGGGAATACCTTCAATACCTTTCCACTCTCTTTTGCTCAGCAACGGCTCTGGCTGCTGGATCAGCTGGAGCCAGGCAACACCAGCTATAATATATCGCCTGCCTTTTACTTTCGTGGGCAACTCCATATCGCAGCATTCATACGCACATTCCAGGCCGTGGTGCAACGGCATGAAGCGTTACGTACAACTTTCGCAGTCGTACAGGGAAACCCTGTCCAGGTAATTGCCTCAAATGCGAACATAGCGCCACCCATGATTGATCTCAGCAAGCTAAGCAAGCAAGAGCGTGATGCTGAAATTGAGCTTCAGCTTGACAAAGAGGCCCAGCATTCTTTTGACCTGACAAAAGGCCCACTGTTCCGCGTCAATATCTATCGACTGAGCACAATCGAGCATGTTGTAGCGGTAAATACGCATCATATCGTTTTTGATGGCTGGTCGCTCAACGTGCTGATGCAAGAGCTAGCCGCGCTCTATACTTCTTCGCAGGCCGGTCAGCCTTCCTCTCTGCCAGCTCTGCCCATTCAGTACGCCGACTACGCTGTCTGGCAACGCAACTGGCTGCAAGGCAATGTGCTGGAGGAGCAGCTAGCCTACTGGCGACAACAACTGGTAGGGGCCCCTGCTTTGCTCGAACTTCCCACCGACCGCCCACGGCCTGCTATCCAGACGTACCGGGGAGCAATCGAACAGGCCATGTTGCCTGGAGACCTTGCTGAAAAGTTGCGCTTGCTCAGCCAGCAGGAGGGCGTGACGCTTTTTATGACACTGCTGGCAATTTTCCAGATCCTGCTCTATCGCTATACGGGCCAACCGGACCTGGTAGTGGGAACGCCCATTGCCAATCGCAACCGGGCCGATATAGAGGGACTAATTGGCTTTTTCGTGAACGCATTAGTGCTACGTACAGACCTTTCAGGAGACCCATCCTTCCACGACCTGCTAAAACGGGTACGAGAAGTTGCGCTGGCAGCCTATGCCCATCAGGATCTTTCCTTTGATAAACTGATAGAGGAACTCAGCCCCGAGCGCAATGTAAGCCATTCTCCCCTTTTTCAGGTATTTTTCAATATGGTCAACCTTCCTGACCGGGCAATCGAGTGGCCAGAATTGAGCGTAGAGCTTTTTGCCCCTCAGGAAGTCGGCGCAAAAATTGAAGCTGGCTCAAAGTTTGATCTGACGCTGTATGTCTTTGAAGGAGCCGACGGCATCCAGCTTGAATTGCTTTACAATACTGATCTTTTTGACCAGGAGCGAGCGGTTGAAATGCTGCGCCAGTATATCTCTCTGGCATCGCAGATCCTTAGTGTTGAAAAAAAGATCTCGGACTGCTCTCTGGTAACGCCTGCGGCCAGGCTGATCTTGCCCGATCCAGCTACTCCCCTTTCCGACCACTGGGAAGGGGGCGTTCACAACATCTTTGCGCAACAGGCCGAGCGCATACCTGATCAGTTCGCTGTCATAGATGTAACTGAAACCATTACATACCGGGGCCTGAACACCATCAGCAACCGTCTTGCCAACCACTTGCGTACGTCCGGCATCACACCGGGAGACGTTGTTGCCATCTATGCTCATCGCAGCGCCACGCTGGTCTGGGCCGTGCTGGGAACTCTCAAGGCCGGGGCAGCCTTTATCGTCCTTGATCCTGCTTACCCATCAGCGCGGCTGATCGATTACCTCTCCCTGGGCAAGGTTCGTGGTCTGCTCCACATAACAGCAGCAGGAGCGCTCCCCGCTGAAATAGAGGAATT
>DASTZT010000444.1:0-2380 GCA_035764225.1 Ktedonobacteraceae bacterium | reverse complement strand
CCGTGATCAACACTTGTGGCTCTGCCTCCCAATCCTGCTGTTGCGTGAATGGATGCCAGAGATAGCGTTTATCGTCATGCTCTAAAGCACGGTAATCTAGTGACATATACTTTCGTCTCTTTCAATGACCAGGAAAGATAATTACCTAATGAAGCCCATCGCTCGCCCCACCTGCTCGACCACGTCCAGTGCAAAGGAGAGATCCTCGAACGTGTGCGAAGCCATTACGCTAAAGCGAATACGCGCTACGCCTGGCGGGACCGTTGGTGGGCGAATGGCGACAGCATAAAGACCGTGCTCGCGCAGGGCCTCGGCCATGTGCATGGCGCTCATCTCGTCCCCGATGAGCAGTGGGATGATTTGTGTCTCAGAGGACAGCGTCGAGAAACCCAGTTTTTGTAAGCCGCGACGGAAAAAGGCAGCCTGACGCTGCAACCGCGATGGCAGCTCTGGGTCTTCTTCCAGGATGTCCAGCGCGGCTAAACAGGCCGCAACATCGGCAGGAGGCAAAGCTGTGGTAAAGATAAATGATCGTGCCACGTTCACTAGAAATTCCCTCAACAGGCCGCTGCCACTAACAAAGGCCCCAGCAACCCCAAAACCCTTACTCAAGGTACAGATAGAGATAGCAGCCTCCGTATCAAGTCCCACTTGTGCGGTCAAACCACGACCAGCTGGACCAAGACACCCAGTTGCGTGAGCCTCATCAACGATCAGGAGCGCGTTGTACCGCTCACAGAGCGATGCGATTTCAGCCAGGGGAGCGAGATCGCCATCCATGCTAAAGACACTATCAGTGACCACCAGACGCATGCCGGAATGGCTCACACACTCCAGATCTTCTAGCTGCTGAGCCAGAGCGGCGGTATCACAGTGGGGATAGATTCGCCGTTCAGCACGACTCAGCCGACAACCATCAACAATGCTTGCATGATTGAGTTCATCGCTCAGTATGACATCACCCGTCCTGGCGAGAGAGGTAATCACGCCTATATTCGCAAGATAGCCGCTTCCGAACAATAACGTCTGCTCACAGCCTTTGAAGGCTGCCAAACGCTGTTCCAGTTGCTCGTGCAGGGGTGTAGTACCGGTGATCAGGCGTGAGGCCCCAGCACCACAGCCGTAGGCACGGACGGCGGCAATTGCGGCTTCCTTGAGCCTGGGATGATCGGCCAGACCAAGATAGTTATTGCTACTCATATTGAGCAGGGAATGCCCACCAAAGGTCAGCCAGGGGGCAGTGCTCTGAATGAGAGGAGTGAGTTGGCGAAAAAGATGACGATGCTGGATATCTTCCAGGCATCTCTGCATAAATAGATGTGCGTTCGCGTTCACTACAGTGCTTTTTCTTTCTCAGCAATATTTCCTCAAGAGGTTTGCTTTATGCTAGCACAGGATGAGGCAGGAAACAAGCCTCTGTCGCTTTGTGCTCCCTAATCCAGACCAGAGCCTGCGCTTATTACGAAGAAAACTAGACTAGCCAGGTGAGGACCTCTCTTCAAGGTGTTTAGCCAATGAGTACTAGTTTTATTGACCGTTTATGCTTCATCAGTCACCATTAGAGTAGTTGCCTCCACTGAAGTAGGTCACCAAAACAATGCAAATCAATTAGCTATCTACGATAGAATCAGGAAAAAACTCACTACCTATGCTGTTGCATACAACTTAAGAGCCAAAGGAGGCATATCCATGCTACAAGCCATATCTCCTGGCAAAATCCCGCTTCCTCTATCTATTCGTCTTTCTCTGTGGCTGGTCGGTGTGGCAATCCTACCCCTTCTGCTGGCAGTACTCATTAGTGAAGTACAATCCCGCACCACACTCATCAATCAAGCCAGTACATTGATGGAAACTGATGCAAGAACCCATGCTCAGTTGATTGACAACTACCTGGCCAATAAAGAGGCTATCATTGGTAGCCTCTCGAACGATCCGAACGTCCGATTTTATTTTCTCAATCCCCAGACCTTTCCAGCAGCGCAATTGAAGCTTTTTATTGGGGATGGCCTTGCCCTGGAAAAATTTCTCTACCCTGAGGTTTCTCTCATCGAGTTTTTCACTCCCCAGGGGAAACCGCTTCTCAATTACTCTATTTACAATGTTCAGCCACACTTGCATGGAGCAAGCCTGGTTCCAGCAATATACTTGCAGAGAGTTCTGCAGGGGCAACAGTTCTTCTCAGGCGTTTACTACGACCCCACAACCCACACCTCCACCTTAGAATTATACACCCCTTCCTTTGACTCACCCACATCCGGCCATGTCATCGGTTTCGTACGCGATACGCTGAAACTTGATAGCGTTTTGAATATTGTCAACGGAGAAAAAGGGGCCAATGGCAGCGGCAGCTATGCCTTTCTGCTAGACCAGAACGGCATAC
>DASTZT010000443.1:0-3937 GCA_035764225.1 Ktedonobacteraceae bacterium | reverse complement strand
TCAAATAAAGATCAAACAGGGTTCGCGATGTATGTTGAGCGGGCCCGTAAAGTTTTACAACACGAACAGCGATTACATCACCAGGATCAGGCCATCAAGCCCGGCGGCCTGGAAGCTTTTGTCATGCGTTGGGCCGAAGAGATCAGCACCGTCTGTAAAAACGAAGGGTTGGATCTTAAACCCATTTACCATTTTGTCGAATATCTTGAGGGCTATCGTAAGCAGAATCCTATTGAACGAGCAGCCAATATACGGGCCGCACTCGCCATTCTTAATGATTTAGCTGAAAACAAGGGCAATGCCAGAGGTACGAACGCTGAGCCACCACCCACAACTCCTCCTGCTCAGAAAAGCAGTAGTCAGACAGCACCATCAGCTCAGCAGACCCCTCCGTCTGTCACGTCCGCTGCTCCAGCGTCACGCACTCCCGCCGCAACCTCAAGCAGCAAAGTTGTGCCGCCCCTCAACGGTTCGTCTCGCGTCGCGCAGCAAACAGCCAACACCATTCATTTAGAGGCTGGCATGTCTCAGGGGCATACCGCATTGACGTTATTGAGCGCCGACATTACCGCTATACCGGGAGTGGGAGCAACCGTTGCCGCCAGATTGCACCACCTCGGCATTCGTACCGTGCGCGACCTGCTCTTCTATTTCCCCCGCGACCATCGCGATTATAGCAAGCTCACCAAAATTGAGGATATCCCCTTTAACGAAGTCACGACGACGATGGGGCTGATCTGGGAGGTAACAACCAAACACACCAGCGGAGGACGAACGCGCACGATTGCCACCATCTCGGATGCGACTGGCAAGCTCTACGTCTCCTGGTTCAATCAACCGTATTTGCAGAAGCAGCTCAAAAAGGACTCGTTACTGGTTGTGACGGGCGTCAAGCAGCGTTTTGGCAATAAGGTCGAGTTCGCCGTCCGCAGTCACGAACTTCCCGAACAGGGGGATCTGCTCAATACCGGTCGCCTGGTGCCGATCTACTCATTGACCGAAGGTTTGCACGAGAAAGCTCTGCGGCGCTTCACCAAGTGGGCCGTTGATCGCTATGCCGCAATGGTGCCCGAACACCTTCCCCGCTCAGTAATGGCGCAAGGCAAACTTTTACCATTGCCAGAGGCCATTCAGCATATTCACTATCCTGAAAATGAGGAGATGCGCATCGCCGCTCGTTTCCGTCTCGCCTTTGATGAGCTATTCCTGATCCAGCTCGGCATGCAGGAACGGCGCACACGCTGGCAGCGCGAAGCGCCCGAAGGCAACGCCTTTCAGATTGATTACAGCAAAATCCTGCTCGATCCGCCCCAGGCCCAGCAGGTAACGGAGCCAGTAGAGCAGCAGCAGGTCTTAGATAGCTCGACTCTCTGGCCAGTCTCAACTACGGATCAACCATTTGAGGCCACCCTCCCATTCTCCTTTACTACAGCTCAGCGGCGCGTCATTGGAGAAATCTTTGCCGATCTGGGCAAGAACCGTCCCATGTGCCGTCTTTTGCAAGGCGATGTCGGAGCGGGCAAGACAGCCGTAGCCGCCGCAGCTCTGCTGATGGCCGCCCTCAATGGCTATCAAGGGGCTATTATGGCCCCGACCGAACTGCTGGCCGAGCAGCACGCTCGCAGCATCGGCGCAATGCTTGAACCCTTCGGCATCCGCACCGTCTTGCTCACGGGCAGTCTGCGCCAACGCGAACGCACAATAGGCCGTACCATGCTGGAGAACGGACAGGCCGCCGTAGCCATCGGCACCCACGCGCTTATTCAAGAGGATGTTAGCTTCCGTAAACTGGGGCTGGTGATCGTCGATGAACAACATCGCTTTGGCGTAGAACAGCGCGACGCCCTACGCCAAAAGGGCTATCATCCCCATATGCTGGTGATGACCGCGACCCCCATCCCAAGAACGCTGGCACTCACGCTCTATGGAGATCTGGATGTATCGGTCATCGATCAGCTGCCACCGGGTCGGCGACAGATCATTACGCGCTGGCGCACGGGGGCGCGACGCAGCGAGGCCAATACGCTCATTGCCCAGCAGGTTGCGGAAGGTCGGCAAGCCTTTATTATCTGCCCCCTCGTCGAAGAATCAGAGCTGCTGGCCGTCAAAGCAGCGACAAGCGAATACGAGCGCTTGCAGCGCGAAGTTTTTCCTCACTTGAGATTGGGTTTGCTTCACGGCGCAATGAAACCGACAGAGAAAGACCTGACGATGCGCCGTTTCCGTGACCATGAGATTGATATTCTTGTCGCCACCTCCGTGATTGAGGTGGGCATCGACGTACCAAATGCCACAGTGATCGTAATTGAAGACGCTGACCGTTTTGGCCTCTCGCAGCTCCACCAGTTCAGAGGCCGCGTTGGACGTGGTAGCCACCAATCTTATTGCTACGTCCTGAGCGCGGACGCCACCTTGCACGCTCAAGAACGCCTGGGCGTATTCCAGGAAACGTTCGACGGCTTCCGACTCGCAGAAGCCGATTTGCGACTGCGCGGCCCAGGCGATTTTGTCGGAGTACGCCAGAGCGGGATGCCAGAATTACGCGTTGCCGATCTCAACGATCTGGCCCTGATTGAGCAAGCACGCACCATTGCCGGACAGCTATGGGAAAACGACCCATATTTACGGAAGCCGGAACATGCTCCCCTCCGCGAAAAAATGCATCTCTTCTGGCAAAATTTCATGGCTCACTGATTACTTTATTTTTCACAATCAAAAGAGCCTATCATTTCATAACAGCATCAGCCAGCGTTCCCTTCCACACAAATAGGACGCTTCCTTATAAACAGATTGCTCACTTTTTTGTGGTGGTATCTGTCGTCGCGATGTAAAGTTCACAAACGAAGGTTGCAGCATCCTCAGGGCCAAGATGCTCTGCTAGCTGATCCTGGTGTCCTCCAATCCGTTCCATACGCATACGAATAAATTCATGACGAGCGGTGCCCACCGCGAAACTTTCAAATCCACGATGCATCGCTTCTATTTCTGCTGTTATCTGCTCGCGCAACCGCGCTACCTCACTGACACTTTCACCCATAGTTTGCTCCTTTCAAACAAGACAACAAGCCTGGTACATTTATAGCCGTCTCGCGCGTCTTTTAAAATATCATGTATCCCTATAAATTTCACATTTGTACGGATAAATATATCGTCCATCCATACCCGTAAAGCATATATTTTCATCGTCTTATCACGTTTTATATTTATTAACTATAAAATCACAGGTTGCCTGCCTCTTGACAATCCCTGCTACAATATCATTAAGTCAGGTTTGACTTATAACAACGCTGGAGTTTATAGGAAGCTATGTATAAACACATCATGCTACTCGGCCTGCTGCTGGAAAAGCCTATGTATGGGCAACAAATCCGGGAGGTGATTGAAAACCATCATGATCTTTTCGCGGAGAGTATTAAAAAGCCGACCATCTACTATCAGCTTGAACGACTGGCCCTTGACGGCTATCTAGAGATCCGGCGCGAGCAGGTAGAAGCTCCAGGCCCTGGCGCAGCTCATGAAGATGTGGCCTTGCGTGAACGCGATGTGTACTACATCACCGAAGCTGGCCGTCAGTACTTCTATACGCTTTTGCGAGCCATGCTGAGCAAATATACGCCAGGTTTAAGCGATCTAGACGCTTGCCTGTACTTTCTCCATCGTCTGACCAGAGATGAGGCCGTTGCACTTCTGAAAGAACGACAGAGCCTGGTCAGAAGCTATCGCGTCACCGTGATCCAACAAATGGAGTGTCATAGCGCCATCGACGAGGCGCATACCCTTGTCAATGACCATAAACTCACTTTGATTGACGCGGAAATTGCGTGGCTAGAACGCACCATCGAACATCTTCAGACCTCGCACGCGCATCAGGGACAATCTCCCTTATGCAAATGGGAGGTATAACGTTTTTTTTGATATTCAAGTCAAATTTGACTTA
>DASTZT010000442.1:0-16640 GCA_035764225.1 Ktedonobacteraceae bacterium | reverse complement strand
CGCCCATCGTCAAAAACCAAAAACTTTTATTAAGAGATGGAGATTAAGACGTGAGGACGCCGTTATTTCGTGGGACTAAGCGCTGGTTGCTTCTTGTCACCAGTATGCTGCTGTTCTCAATACTTTTAGCTGCCTGTGGGCAGGGGAACCCGCCCTCTATTCTAGAGCCAGTCGGGCCTATCGCGGATAGCGAAGGTGGTGTATTCTGGGTGATCCTGATTATTGCCACGATTGTCTTTGTGATCGTAGAGAGTGTGCTGATCTACTCTATCGTACGCTATCGTGGACGATCAGGAGATCCCGCGCCAAGACAGATTCACGGCAATACGACCATCGAACTAATCTGGACGATTGTTCCAGCCGTCTTTCTGATCGTTGTGCTCTTCTTCACCATTCGCGGCCTCTTTGCGGTGGCCCCATCAGCGATGCCTCAGGGCAATACAGTTGAGGTGGAGGCAGTGGGGCATCAATGGTGGTGGGAGTTCTACTACCCACAATATCATATTACAACCGCCGATTCGATGAATGTTCCGGTCGGTACGACGATTCATGTGACGTTGTACTCGAACAATGTGATCCATAGTTTCTGGGTGCCCCAGGTTACTGGCAAGACCGACGTTATTCCGGGCCATGCCAACGACAAGTGGTTTGTTGTTGATAAAGATAAGCCAGGGAAATATCTCGGTATTTGCGCCGAGTACTGTGGCACGCAGCACGCGAATATGCGCTTTGAAGTCGTTGCCACTGCCCCGGACACCTTCCAGACCTGGGTCAGCACACAGCAACAGGCAGCAGCAGCTCCAAGCGGCGGGCTGGCGGCGGATGGCGCAAAGATCTTCGCGGGGCAGTGTGTCGGCTGTCATGGCATCGTCGGCGTCGATTTGAAAACTGAGGATGATCCTCATGTCGCCTGTGATAATCCCAATACCGCCTGTCTGGTCGGACCCAATCTGACCCACTTTGGGAGCCGCGACTTTATTGCTGGTGGCGTGCTGGATAATACCCCGGAGAACCTGGCCAAATGGTTGAAAGATCCGCAGGCTGTCAAACCTGGAAATGATATGGTGGTGCAGTTGACGGATGACCAGATAAAGGCGCTTGTGGCGTATCTAGAGAGTCTAAAATAATCCGAAATAAGCCCATCTATCCGTAGACGGCCAACGCTCTTGGATGCGTTAAAGCGCGTCCCTACAACGTTCGGGTACGACGTTTAGGGACGAAGTTCAAGCGCAAGGCTTAGGCGCGAGGGTTAGGCCGTCTATTAAGGAATGGCTAGACGTTGGAGGAATTGCTCATGGCAACCCGCACTATCGGCGAAGGTGCAACTACGACACTGGTTCGCCGGAGGAGCTTTAGCGAAAGCTATATTGGTGAGTGGCTGACCACGACCGATCATAAGCTGATCGGCATTATGTATATGCTCACTGGCTTCTTTTTCTTCATGGTGGGCGGTATGGAGGCTCTCCTGATCCGCGCACAATTGGCGCAGCCCAATGGGCGTGTGCTCGATCCGCAAACCTATAACGAGATCTTTACGATGCATGGCACGACCATGATCTTCCTATTCGTGATCCCTATGCTCACCGGCTTTGGTAACTACGTTGTGCCGCTGATGATTGGCGCACGCGATATGGCCTTCCCGCGCATGAACGCTTTTGGGTACTGGGTGCTGCTCTTTGGCGGCATCTTTCTCCAGTCGAGCTTCCTCTTTGGACAGCCTCCCAATGGCGGCTGGTTTATGTATGCGCCATTGAGTGAGGCGAATTGTGGCTTGCATGCTGTCGCGTGTACTCCTGGCATGAATGCCGATTTCTGGGTACTGGGTGTGCTGATGCTTGGTGTCTCATCTATCGCAGGCTCGCTCAATTTTGTGGTGACGATCCTCAGATTGCGTGCGCCCGGCATGAGCATCAACCGTATGCCGTTATTCTCCTGGATGACCCTGGTGACGGCTTTCCTGCTGCTGTTTGCTCTGCCGAGCCTGACCGCCGCTTCCGTCCTGCTGCTGCTGGACCGCCATCTGGGCACGCACTTCTATCAGTATGCATTTGGTGGTGACCCCTTGCTCTGGCAACATCTCTTCTGGTCGTTTGGCCATCCAGAGGTGTATATCCTGATCTTGCCCGCCTTTGGCATTATCTCAGAGGTTCTGCCGGTCTTTGCCCGTAAGCCGATCTTTGGCTATACCTTTATTGCCTGGTCCGGCGTGGCTATCGGCTTCCTGAGCTTTACCGTGTGGGCGCACCACATGTTTGCCGTCGGTCTGCCTCCGATTGCGCAGGCGTTCTTTGCGACCAGCACAACGTTGATCGCGATCCCAACGGCGGTAAAAATCTTCAACTGGCTGGCGACGATCTGGGGTGGTAAGATCAGCTTCAAAACTCCCATGCTCTTCGTGCTTGGTTTCATTGCTATGTTCCTGATCGGTGGTTTGAACGGCGTGGCTCTCGCAGTTGTGCCTTTTGATTATCAGGTCACAGATACCTACTTTGTGGTAGCTCACCTGCACTATGTGCTCTTTGGCGGTACTGCTTTCGGCATCTTCGCGGGCATCTATTACTGGTTCCCCAAATTTAGCGGAAAAATGCTGAGCGAGCGCCTGGGACAGTGGCACTTCTGGCTAACGCTGATCGGCGTGAACCTGACCTTCTTCCCCATGCACCTGCTTGGTATCTTCGGCATGCCGCGCCGTATCTATACCTATCCCAGCAATATTGCAACGTGGTCCGAGCTGAATTTGATGGCCTCCATCGGTGCGTTTGTTATTGCCGTCTCGGTCCTGGTGTTCCTGTACAACTTTGTGACTACTTTAAAGAGCGGCCAGGCAGCTCCAGACGATCCCTGGGATGCTTTCACGCTGGAATGGGATACCACTTCGCCACCGAAGAAGTACAATTTCTTGACCATTCCAACGGTACGCAGTCGCCGCCCCTTCTATGATAAGAAGAATCCAGAGATTGCCGACTGGCGTTCAGTGATCCATTAAGCGCGTCTAGATGGCTTTTAAAGAAAGAAGAAGCTCGTGTCTCAAGAGCAACTGGATCAAACGGATCGCACACAACAGTCATCGCAGGAGCAAGGGAGTGACATTGCAGCCACTCCCGAACTCCTGAATGAAAATCTGGCGGGTGCGAAAAAAAAGATCAAAAGGGTAGTATCTGAGGAGGCCATCAGTCCTCATCCCAGCATCTGGCCGCTTGGCCTGGCTCTAGCTATCGTTGTGCTGTTGATCGGCTCTGTTACGTATGTAGCAGTAATGGGAGTGGGGGCGCTGTTGGTTGCGGTTGCTATCATTGGCTGGGGATTGGAACGTCGATAAAATCTGGCACGTAGTACAGATACATGCTACGTGCCTGTAAAAATAGGGAGTTACTGATATGAGTGCTGCTCATGGTGAGCAGGTGAGAACGCTTGAAGAGCATGGCGTAGAAGTAGGACGAGGCATTAACTGGTGGGGCATGATCTTCTTCATCGCCTCAGAAGCCTTGATCTTTGCTAACTTCATCGCCGCCTACCTGTATCTGCAAATACATGATATGCAAGGGAATGGCGGGAACTGGACCCTGCCGGACGGGAAGCATCTAGATGTAGTCTATCCAGCGATCAATACGGTTATTCTAATATCGAGTAGTTTTCCCGCGATCTGGGCGCGGCGGGGCATTGTCAAGGGCAATCAGCGCCAGATGGTGCTTGGCCTGCTTGGTACGATCATTCTGGGAAGCGCTTTCCTGGGCGGCCAGGTGTACGAATATACGAATCTGTTTGGTGAAGGATTTACCATTTCGTACAAGACGTTTGGCTCGTCGTTCTTTCTGCTTACCGGTTTCCACGGCCTGCATGTGACGGTGGGCGTGCTCTTCCTGATAATCTGTCTCATTCGCGGCCTACGGGGCGATTTTTCGGCCCAGAAACACTTCGCGGTGGAAGCGGGCGAAATGTATTGGCACTTCGTTGATATCGTCTGGATCTTCGTCTTCAGCACGGTATATCTGCTACCACTGTTGCAACGGTAATCGTCCTTCCAGAAAATGGCAAAGGCGTCCTGTCAAAATAGATTTGGCAGGACGCTTGTATTTTGTCTCTTTTTCCAATATGCTTCCAATAAATCACTGCTATGCTCTATGAGAAATATTTTGAGCAGTTCAGGAGTGCGACAATGTGACTGTCGATTTGAGGACGTTACAAACGGATTCCCCTCGACGTGATAACTATGTGCGACAACGTACGCTAGAAACGGATACCTATCCGTACGCCACTTTTGTTTCTGTCAGCACTCAAAGTTTATCGACCAGCTATAGCGATGGGCAGATAGTTCATTTCACTATCAGCTTTACGGCAAAGGAAGCATAAAAATAACCTGCTCGTTACCCAGAATCTCGCGGCGATGCCTCCTTAATTTATTGGGATGGCCGAAAAATATGGTACAATAGACGGAATATGTGGCTTGCAAGGAATGGCTTGAGACATGTGCAACCAGCTTGGGAACCAGAAAGGATTGTCTGATGAAAGAGGCTACGCCTAAAGATGGGGCAGTGGCAACAGTCCAGCAAGAGAATGCGCGCAGGTTGAGGAAATGGACTCTTACCCATTGCTCAGTTTGTACCCGTTACATCTGGTTTAACCCCATCCACTATATAGAATCGCAAGAAGTGCCGGAGCCACGCTTCTCCTGGACGTTATGCAAGTCATGTTCCCAGGCTTTACGCGCTGAGATGAGTCGTTCCCCCATTCGTTCCCCTTTGCGCCTGCGCATTGCCATCGGTATGATCGCTGCCGAACGCTGGCCTATGGCCTATCACGCTCCCTCTCGTGAGAATATCAGCGACCGCAGATGGATTATTTTTATGGCCGTCGGCTTTATTATTGCCATGATCCTGCATCTCGCCCTGATCGTCATGATCGCCGGCATAAGGTAGGAGCTGGCGCTCTGCTCCTGCCCAAATGGCTGATGAAAAAACGGAACCTCGATTCTATTGCGTGCAAATGAGAGAGCGTGCTTGCTTATCTTGTCCCGAACGAGGCGATAAATCGGACACGCTGAAGCAGATGAACGATGACATTCGGGAAGAACCATGCTCGCTCTTGGCGAAGGAAGGTGTTCATCTGCTTCAGCGCGTCCAATTGATTGAGCGTCCTGGCCCCCGAACAAAGCGAGAAATCACCATCTCCCGCAGGGCAAGCGCGAGGCCCCCTCGTCCACCTCTCTCCACCCCTTGCCCCTACCTCATCCGTCCACCACTGCGCTTCCCGCTCCATCATGATTTTTGTGGAGGATATGACATCGGAGGGGAACCGGTAGGGGCAAGAGGCGGTGGGACGATTGGGGTAGGGCCTCGCGCTTGCCCTCCTCGCCCCGCCTGTTCTCTCCGAAACATCCTCACCTGTCGTGGCGACGAGATGATGCAGATGAACGATGACATTCGGGAAGAACCATGCTCGCTCTTGGCGAAGGAAGGTGTTCATCTACATAAATTGGTCGTACCGACTCGATTTTATCGCGTCCAATTTATTGAGCGTGCATGTTTGTCTTGTCCCGAACGAAGCGATAAATCGGACGCGCTGAAGCGGGTCGGTACGACAGTGGCAACAGGCGCCGTTTTTAGAGGGGGTGAGTGGGTGACCAGGGAGTCGAACCCTGAACCTACCGAGTATGGTAGAGAGCCAGCGCGTTATCTTTCTGCACGTTTCTAACTCCCCCCATCCAAACCGTGCGTGCAGCTTTCACCGCACACGGCTTTCCAAAGTTTTGCGAAAACGGGGGAAGCTTCCGCATAATCCCGTTCTTTCTCGCTACTCCTTCTGTATCCCTTCCCCATGTATCGGATATTAGCCCGATCATTTGAGTACTATGGATACTCCGTCACCATGAGGCTCTCGCCTTGTAGGTGATCCCGTAGTTCCCTCCATACCGTCGATTGCACTTAGGTTCTCTTTCGATGATTAGCCTGCTCATCGCAGGTGTCTCCCTGGGGAAGCTTTAGCGACCCTCTTAATCTTGATCGCTAACCCTGGGAACCCACGCCTTCACTACGTAGCGTGGCGGCTACCGGATAGCGCCGAGACTCATCTCAAGTTCGGAAAACCCATCCTAACCATATGCAATTTAGCTGCACAGCTTATCGAGGAGGTAGTTCTCCCCTCACCGTACTTTTACAACCATGCTATTTTCCCCTTTCCCTTTCGGGATCAGGTAAGGTTGCGCTTTAGTCACCTTGCTTCAGTGACGTTACCCTCCGGTAACTTCGGTATGTAGAGCACAACGGCGCACTTAAGAGTCGGTTGCTCTGCCATTGAGCTAGTCACCCTAATGCAGCGATAATAGCACATTGTACTGCTCTCGTCAAGCCTTTTGTGAGTACCTCATAGTTCGTAATCTTGTGCCCAACGTATATTTTTCTCTTGTCCGTTTTTTGTCGGAGTAAGTCTTAATTTTGCCTCTGTCAAGCCAACCGCATCTACAGGAACAAGGTAGACTTTATTGAGTGGCTCGCAGTAGATAGCAAAATAATCGCACTGTCCCCTGTAATGTCTCCATCCTTTTTGCTTGGCTGTATGATTATAGCTACTGGCTGTGGCAAAGGTAATCACTGTTTGCTCCTCATCCAACCAGCCAGTCTTACACTGGATACGCCAGAAGCTTTCGTCAGCATCCTCTATCACCAAATCGTAACGATGATTTTTTCCATGAGGAGTGAGCACGACGTAGCCAGATTGCAGGAGACGCATAACAATAGCCGCTTCGCTAATGTCTCCTGTTCTATCAGTATGCCTCTTTGGGCTAGAAAGTGTCATGACTCGTTTCCTGTTCTGTCAATTATATGATGCAGCGTCGAAGCCTGGTCAGGCTTTGGCGTGCGTTTCACATGCGTGAGAATTTCTATACTAGAAGATACCTCTTCTTTCAGGAAAAGCGGCAAGCTGATACCATGTTTCCTAATGGGCTTGACTTCTGTTTGCAGAGTCATTAAAATATAAATATAAGTTTATTAAAGAAATGTTTATATAAGATTTTTCTGGTGAGGTAAATGAACAACTGGCGTGAGCTTAAAATAATGATGAGAGCATTGGCAGGAGTAGCGCGCCTCACCATTGTCTATTATCTTGCCCGGCAGGACGAAGTAACCGTCACGGCCCTGACCGATTTGCTTGGGATCAGTCAGCCGTTGGTTTCCTGGCACCTGCGCAAATTGAAGCGTGCAGGCTTAATCCAGACGCGTCGCGCTGGTCGCCAGGTCTATTGTTCTCTGAACCATCAGCGTTTCCGCCTCTGCCTGGAGCGCCTGGAAGGGCTGGTAGATCCAAGCATCCTGGTGGAAAAACCTCCTGTGGGCGCGATCCTCATCGAAGCTGATACAGGACGAGAAGAGTAAATACTTCGATTCCGCGCTCCTGAGCTGCGTAGAAGGGACTCGATTTATCGCGTCCGAAAGCGTTGGAGCATGGAAGATATCAAGGTACTTTATCATAGGGAAAAGGAATCACATGATACTTATCAAACGCGACCGAGCGCCCCAGGTTCCAGCCAATGCCTCAGCCGGAACTGCCATGCTTGAGAAACGTCAGCGCATGACCGCTCAGATTGCTCATCATGCGGGGAAACGTGGCAAAGCAGATCTGCATATGCATAGCACATATAGCGATGGTAGCGCCACGATTGAGCAGATTCTTGAACATACCGAGCAGAATACGGATCTGGACGTGATCGCGATCACCGATCACGATGTCATTGATGGGGCCTTGCGGGCGCGAGATCTCTGGAACCAGGGGACATATCGCTTTGATTTTGTCGTAGGTGAAGAAGTTAGCACGGCGCAAGGGCATCTCCTGGGACTGTTCATCGAAAAGCGGATTCCTCCTGGCTTGAGCATGGAGCGCAGCATTGATTTAATCCACGAGCAGGGAGGCCTGGCAATCGTCGCCCATCCTCTTCATCGCTTCTTCCGTCACAGTTGTCAACGTGACGTGCTCGACCGCATTTATGCCTCCAAAGATGTATGGTTGGATGGTGTAGAGACCTGGAACGCCAGCTTTTGCGGCATTTACGCCAATCATGTTGCTATGAGCGTCAATCGTGATGTGTATGGCTGGTCGGAGCTTGGCAATAGCGACGCGCACACAGCTGGCTCTATCGGCAGTGGCATCACCTGGTTTGAGGGCGAAAGCTCCCAGGATGTTCGTACCGCAATAGAGAAAGGTTTGACTGCTCCCGGCGGCAATCTCTGGGAAGTTCAGGCGTACTATCATTGGATACGTTACCTGGTAAGCAAGGAAGGACGCCAGACGCGCCGCGCCAATATGGTCGTGGCATAATCTAGTGGACGCGTCAGTCTTCCTGCTGAATTCTCTGAACGCTGTTGACGATCTGCGTCGCGGGCTATGACTTTTGGGCCATAGGGCTAGCGGTTGTTGTTTTTCATCTGCTCCGCAACATTTCCCGCTAGCTTTTTTCTAGTAAACACACATCTTTACCAAAAAGAGCTAGTCCTCTTAGGGTCAAATGTGATACAATAGGTGTATGTTTAGCAGACGCATACAGCAGCGAGTCAGGCAAATGGTAACATGGCTCATCCGACCCCTGGCTCGATCAGGCGTAACTCCTAATATGCTGACCAGCATAGGATTGCTACTCAGTGTGGTCACAGCGTTGGTCATTGCTCAGGGAAACTGGTTCGTAGGTGGCTTGCTGGTGTTGTTTGCTGGCGTTTTTGATATGTTTGATGGGGCGATGGCTCGCGTTCGTAACGCCGCCACGACCTTCGGCGCTTTTTTAGACTCGACCCTTGACCGTTATTCGGAAAGTATGATTCTGTTTGGGTTGCTCTATTATACCCTGCAGCATCCGGGCCTCCAAGATGCTTTTTGGCCCATCCCGAATGCACAAAGCTGGATGATCGCTTTCATCTTTATCGCTGCGGTCGGTTCAATTATGGTAAGTTACACGAAGGCCCGCGCCGAAGGGTTAGGAATCGAGTGTAAGACCGGGCTGCTTGCCCGTCCCGAACGTGTCATTATACTGGCTTTTGGACTCTTAACTCACACTGGTATCTGGGCAATGGCTCTTCTTGCGGTCTTTTCTCATGTAACCGCAGTGGAACGCATGATCTCCGTGTGGCGCGAAACTCGCCGATCTGCGGAAATACCGGAGTTTGCATTCCCTTCCCAGCAGGATACCAGCAAAGGCAAGTGTCATCGAACTGTTGAGATGAACGATACGAGAGAATCTGAAGTTCGTCCAGTACACACCAGTGTTCCGCCGTTCAGCGGTGGGATGCATCAAGAATGAGAAGACCGAACCGAGTAGTATATACAGCGCAGCGTAAGAAGACTGCCGAGGATAATGTAGGGGCGGAACCCTTAAGGTCTGCTTTAACGGATTACGTTCTCGTTACCGCCCATGAGCAAGGTACATCGGCATTAAGCTGGAATAAGATCACAGAGCACAATGTTCGCCCCAACTATCTTCAGTCGAACATATCCTATGGTGATGCCCTGCGCTCCGGTTCGTAGAGACTGAGACTGGAGATCTTAGTGACAACACAACATACTCATCATGAAAACAGCGACGTTGATGCTTTCGTCGCAGAGCATCCGTCCGTCCCCGAAGATACAATCGCTTCCACTCCTGCCGAGACCACCGTAGCGGTGGAGGTAGAAGCACAGGCAAACTCCTCCTCTTCTGAGTTTGCTCTTCCTCTTGCTGGGCCAGAAACCCGTCAAGAATCTGTAGAGGAACATCGCACGGAAGACCAGGACAAAAGTTTGCCAGAGGCCCCCACCTCTGCTGATGAAACTCCGTCCGTTCCATCTGAGGCTGAGCCTGCTGCGACAGCGACGGAAGAACAGCCTGTTTCTTCCATACCAGAGGCTCCAGGGGCAGAAGCTGAAAAAGATATTCGCCCATTTACGGCTTTTATTGAGGAGTTCCGGCAGGTGGAGGCTCGCATCAATGCTTCCGTGAAAGAATCAGAGAAGGAAGTTTTTCGCTTCTCTTCCCCCACTGAGACCGACATGGTGGCGCTAAATTCGTGGGGAGTACCTGATACAATTGGTCTCCCTGACGCACCGGCTACTGTGGTTGAGACTCCTCTGGAGAGGGTCGTAAACGAGATAACGAGTGTTGAGCCAGTATTTGAGCCAGCTTCCTCTACACCAGAAGAGCCAGAGGCTGCCTCCACTCCCAAAGCGCAGGTAGAGCGCGCTCCATCTCCATTACTGCGCCCAACAACGCGTCTGCGCTCTTCTCGCCATACCCGCCATCGCGGAGAACATAGCGCAGAAACCGCAGAGCCAGCAAGCAAGCCAACTCAGGGCGCTGAGGCTGCCGAGAAAGAGTCGGCTCAAAGCGTGCAAGCGGAACCAGCTGCGACCGAGGCAACTACGGTTGAGACCGAGACGCCGCGTCCAGCCCGCCGTTATCGTTTTGATCGTCCGGCGGCAACCAATGGGGCAGCAGCGGCGGCAACAACCTCTTCACAAGCTTCGCGATCGCGCGTTGAAGAGAGCCGCGAGAAGGCGGCGAATACGCAAACGCCGGATGCGGAGGCGCAGGCAGTTGAATCTAAAAAGGCTGCCCAGGAGCCAGCAAGTACCGAGAGCCCGGTCGCCCCGGTAGAGCAGCACAGTCGCCGCCGAGGACATACAAAAGACCAGCAAGCGGGACTCAATCATACTATCGCATCAGCTCCAGAGACGCCGCTCCCGGTTGCCGAGGTCGCACCTCAGCCGCCGGAGATTGCGCCGGAAGACCTGCCGCCGTTAGAGTATTCCGAGTTGCAAAAGGCCAGTTCGCGCCGTCGTCGCAGACACCGTTCGGGAGCAAGCAATAATGGCACAGCCGCAGCCGCTATGCCGCCTGTCTCGCCTGCGCCTGTAACTCCCTCGGTACCAGAGTTTCCTGGCCCCGCAAGTAATTCGTACTCTATTGTCTCAGGCTACACGGTAAACCAGATGAATCAGGGCAACGAGCAGAAGGGGCCGTTTATGGGGCCGGAGCCTTCTCCAGCTCGTGGCAGCATTCTCAGCCGCGAGAGCCGGGCAGTGCGTGCGGAAGCGCAACGGTCCATCAGCCCCGCGCAGTTCCCTGGCCGCTCTACTGAGCCGTCGCTGCCGTCTTCTACGTCAATCAATCACCTTGCCAATACGATTACGCAGGCGCTGCAAGTGCAGACGGATCGCATGGTGGCCGAACTGCGGCGGGCGCTACAGGCCCCCACAAATGTCTCGGTCTCCCTACCGGCGTTTCCTTCAACAGAACGCGTGGGCGTGTTTGTTGACGTTGCCAATCTGCTCTACTCTGCTCGCACGCTGCGCCTCTCCATTGATTTTGGCAAATTGCTGGACTTCTTACGTGGCAATCGCCGCCTGGTCCGGGCGCAAGCTTATTGTCCTACCAGCCCCCAGCCAGGGGATGAGCAGATGTTCTTGCAAGCAGTAAAGGGGCTTGGCTATCGTATCACCACCAAGAATTATAAGACGTTCTCCAGTGGCGCGAAGAAGGCCGATCTGGATCTTGACCTGTGCATGGATGTCGTGCGCCTTGTCGAAGGCAGAGCAGTTGACTGCATTGTACTGGTTAGCGGCGATAGCGATTTTATGCCAATGCTTGACTACTGTTCCGATCATGGCGTGCGCGTTGAGGTTGCCGCCTTTGACGAAGCGATGTCTGCCACCCTCAGACAAGGCTGCGATCTGTTTGTCAATCTGTCAATGCTCGAAGAAATCCGGGCAGATATACGCTAAGAACTGCGTATCCTGACAGACGTGAGCAGAAATGTGTCGGGCTGGAATGACCAGAAAAGGTCTTCCAGCCCCTTTTTTTGAGCGTATATATTGCTAAACAGGCTCAGAAACGACAGGCAGAGCAGTTCAGGAGGCGAGGTCCATCGGCAGAAGCTCTGAGACCTCTTCCATCTGCCGCACGACGGTGATGGAGCAAGCGTCAATGAGGGCCCGGAAGAGACGAGACCACACGGGATGGTCGGTGTAAAGCTCTTCAGGATGGCATTGTGCCGCAACCATAAAGCGATGATCCGGCACCTCCATCATTTCCGCGATACCATCATCGGCATATCCGCTGATATGCGCACCATTGCCAATTTTCTTTGTCGCCTGGTGATGCAGGCTATTCACTTCAATCTCATGCGTACCGAGGATTTTTTCTACGCGGCTCCCGCGCTCGATCCGCACGCGATGAATGAGCGTATTGCGAGGCAATTCCCAATTGGGATGTTTAAGGCTGCCTGGATACTGGCTTTCCAGATCCTGATAAAGGTCGCCGCCTAGAGCCACGTTCAACAACTGCATGCCGCGACAAATTCCCAGCATGGGAACGTCCTTTTGCAAGGCCCAGCGCGTCAAGGCCAACTCTAACTCATCAAGTTTCGGGTTTGTCTCCCCCAACATCGGGTGAGGTTCCTCCTGGTAATAGCGTGGATCAACATCGATGCCACCGGAGAGTAGTAGCCCATCTAAACGGGGAAGCAACGCCTGGAGACCGTCGAGATCGTCAAAAATGGGAATGAGAATAGGGACGCCTCCAGCGCGCTCCACCGCGTGAATATATGTTCGGTTGTTGTAGTAGATAGGTCGTTCGGTTTCCGCTCGTAACCCTGCATGACAGGGAATTCCTATTAATGGACGCATTACCAATACTCCTTACCGTGCTCCGTAGGGGCATTCCTTGCCGCCAGCCTGAGCGTAGCTAGCCGCATCAGCGGCGTTGGCTGGCGGAATGGCAAGACTGGGCTTGCCCCAGCCCACGTTGGAGCGCGGAATTTCAAGATTCTTCTTAACAAAAGATGAGTTCATTGTTTTTCTTGACAATAAAAAAACGGAACGCTTTGTCTATGCGTCCCGCTCAATGGCTAACATCCTGTCACTTTGCGAAACGCGTTGTCAAAAGTATAAACCCAAGAAGCTCCAACCAGTATTGGAGCTCGATAATTATGAAGGTTAATACGTTGTCTACGCGTTGCTGTTTCATTTTGTCATCCAAAGATTAACTTTTCTGTGACGTGACTACTACTTACGTTATACATTTAGCATACAAGTATTGTCAAGCTTTGGGAGCTTTTTATGACTTTATTCCCCAAAGAAGATGTGCCACCATTCCTGCCAGTATCCCTGGCTGCTCGCTGGTGTTGTCTTTTGCTGCGTATTTTGCGCACTCTGGTTGCTCGTGCTGACAATAACAACCGGTTGGTCACCAGGACGGATATAGCCGAGCTGCTGACGGGCTTCGCTCTCAATCACCGCCGGATCTTTATAGTATCCAACCTGCTGATTTAGCTGTGCATGCTGGCTCTGGAGCTGCTGAAGCTTTTGCTGGTCATTTTGAACCTTTTGCATTAACTGGCTATTTGACCACGCCTGCGCCAGCGAACCCAGAAGAAAAGCGATACAGATAAGTCCGGTAATCCACATCACCGTCTGCGTGAAAAGCGAGTGTCGTCTGGCCCGCGCGCGCCCGGCTGGCTCTTCCATACCAATGGCCGATGTGACATTGGCGCTAAACCCTCCCTGTCGCAGAGAGCGATTTGGCCTGGGTGGACGATTCTGCATGCACCCTTCCTTTCTCTTAGTATATACACGTATCAAAATATATATACGGCTCAAGATGAGCCTGCAACTTATTTTACATGATAAACCCTGGTAATCATATTTTCAACCAGATGAATACGCCCGCCAGCAGCTTCTGTAGTATCGAACGAACGGCAGCGAAGAAAAAGCACACACGGGGGCTCTAGCTGATGTTGATGGGCGAGGAAGCGAGGTATGGAAGCGAAGAACCACCGTTGGGAAGATGATTCCTCGCTGCTAGTGCGTGTGCAGAATGAGCAGGCCCATGAGATCGAAACCGGTCAGGATGAGGATAAGCGCCATGCTGACAAAAATAAGACCGCGCCGCCAACTACCTTTGAAGAAAAATGCATTCGTAACATTTGTCTGCGTCGATGTAACATTGTGTTGTGCAAGCGCATCAGTATTGCATACTGCCTGCAACGACGAATTGCTCAGCAGATGCAATTTCCATTGTTGCGCTTGCTGGCGCTCGCTAAGAGCTTCTTCGAAGGAGCTATATACTTCTTCTTCGTTGATTGGTGGGGCTGGCAAAGTTACGACCGGCATCGGTTCCGTCATATAACTATTGCCCACAACAGGTATATCCGTTTGGACGCCATATTGATTGAGTTCTAAAGCGGTTGCTACGCAGTTCATCAGTACACCCTCCTTACTTACTTATTCTCTATACGGTATAGCCTACCGGAAATCGTACAGACGTGCCTCTGTCATTTGACCTATTTCACGCTCGCGAGAGAAGGCTTAAGAAAACTCTAATCCCTTCGCAAGCAAGATTTAATTGCCTTAAAACTTTTTAAGCCAGCCATAAGTATGCTAGAGTCCCTGGTATACTGGACTCACAAGCACAAAAAAAGGAGTTCTTGCATGCTGCTGGCTATTAATCGTGCCAACTCTGAGCCTTCTACCACTTTGACTGAATGCAGAGATGATCTTAATAAATATCTTGACCAGATCTGGTGTGACTTTTTCTCTGATATCCCGCGTCTCAATGAGGTACAAATCGCTTATTGCTATCCCTGGAAAACGCGGCTGGGCCTGATTCGCCTTTCGTTGGATGAGACAGTGTCATTCATTGGCATCAATACCCTTTTACAGCTCCAACAGATACCCGAATATGTCTTAATCACCACCATCGCCCATGAAATGGTCCATTATGCTCACGGTTTTGGCTCCCCTTTGCCTCGCGCCTATGAGCATCCGCATGCCAATAAAGTCGTTGAACGGGAGCTGGAGCGCAGGCAATTGGGGGCGGTGTTGTGCTGTTGTAATGAATGGATTGACAAACACTGGTATCCATTTTATGATAGACTACGTGATTCTGGTTGGGCGGGGCTTCCTGCTAAACGCCAGACTACGCGGTGGAGGTATACGTCGGGGTGTTAGCCTGCTTGTAGCAAGATGTAGCAATAAAGTTCAGAATGCAGGTCTATCACTTGACATCCATTTTTGCCTGTGGTATATTCTTGCTAGCTCCGAAGATTTGTACCACGCCGCTCATGGTCTTGCAGGTTCCCAATTGTGTTAAGTCGTGTTGTACAGCATCTTTGGTATATTGGCTGACACCTCTTATTTTCACCAGAGCTACCTGTTGTCGCCGCATGTCAAAACAAGGGGATTCTAGACCAGCCCTATTCGCAGACTTTCCCACTTTATTCTACCTGGTTCAACACAGAAAGGAGAATGGGCGTTTAACCTCAAAGTGTACACCGCCCTACACAACGTGAACATAGCTGAGTTAGAAATTAAAACCGTAACGGAGTTGCGCGATCTCGCTCGCGATCTCGAACTCTCCGGCTATAGTACCCTCAAGAAACAAGACCTCGTCTTCAGACTACTTCAAGCCAATACCGAACAGCAAGGAAACATTTTTAGCGCCGGGGTGTTGGAAATTGTGGAAGATGGGTTTGGCTTCCTGCGCCAGGAGCGTTTTTTACCTGGCAACATGGATGTGTATGTCTCTCAATCGCAAATCCGCCGTTTTGGCTTGCGCACCGGAGACATGGTTTCGGGCCAGGTGCGCCCGCCGAAGGATAACGAAAAGTACTATGGCCTTTTGCGCGTCGAGGCGATTAATGGGGTTGACCCGGAAATTGCAAAGCGTCGCCCCCACTTTGATATCCTGACGCCAATTTCTCCCCGCGAGATGTTTAATCTGGAAACCGGTCCATCGAATATCTCTGGCCGGATCATCAATCTTGTGGCCCCGATTGGTCGTGGGCAACGTGGTTTGATTGTTTCTCCACCAAAAGCTGGCAAGACGATGCTGCTGAAGTCGATTGCCAACTCGATCACCCAAAATTACGAAGATGTTCACCTGATGATTGCGCTGATTGGTGAACGACCGGAAGAAGTCACCGATATGAAACGTTCGGTGAAGGCCGAAGTTATTAGCTCGACTTTTGATGAGCCGACTGAGGCCCATACCCGCGTGGCCGAAATGGTGCTGGAACGTGCCAAGCGCCTGGTCGAGGGCGGACGCGATGTCGTTGTGCTGCTGGACAGTATCACGCGTCTGAGCCGTGCCTATAACCTCGCCGTGCAGCCAAGCGGGCGTACACTCTCCGGTGGTCTTGATCCGAGCGCGCTTTTCCCTCCCAAACGCTTCTTTGGCGCGGCCCGCAAAATTGAGGAGGGCGGTAGCCTGACCATTATTGCCACCACCCTGGTTGATACTGGAAGCCGTATGGATGATGTGATTTACGAAGAGTTCAAAGGCACCGGCAATATGGAATTAGTCCTGAACCGCAAACTTGCCGAGCGCCGCGTCTATCCCGCCATTGATATCTCCCTCTCCAGCACTCGCCGTGAAGAATTGCTCCTTGATGAGAAGACTTTACGGGCCGTTGTTGTGATGCGCCGTATGTTCTCGACGCTTGCCGATCAGCCGGGGCGTAGTAGCCTGGAGGCGATGGAGGCGTTGCTGCAACATATGTCCAAGACGAGCAACAATATGGAGTTTCTGGCAACCCTCAATAAGAACATTTTGTAACCAGTACCGACATGTGCGACCCCGTCGAGCATTGCAAGGAAGTGATCTCGCGGGGTCGTATAATTTCCCA
>DASTZT010000441.1:0-10209 GCA_035764225.1 Ktedonobacteraceae bacterium | reverse complement strand
GCTACTGGCTTATTTTATTGCGGAAGGTGGGCTTACCCATACCTGCCCATACTTTACCAATACAGATCCAGTCATCATTGAGGATTTCAAGCAGATCGTCGCAACGCATTTTCCTACTTTACATGTAAGGCAACATGGAATAGACTACGCGGTCTGCCAACCTAGAAATGTCGAGACGATGAAAGGTGGGGGCATCCTCCCAAAAAATCCAGTAACTCTGTGGCTTACCGAACTGGGTTTGATGGGCAAACTTGCAAAAGAAAAGGTTTTTCCTGCCTGCGTTTGGCTCTGGAGCAGACGATATCTGGCAGAGTTTCTACGGGCGTTGATGAGCTGTGATGGCAGCATTTATGCTATGAAGGCCATACAAAACCGGCCCGTTATTGAGTTCTCGGTTGCTTCTCCGCAATTAGCTGCGGATGTTTGTCACGCTTTGCTGCGCTTTGGCATTATCGCGAAATATCATCGAACGACTCATAACGCTTGGCGTGTTCATATTACTGCTGCTGAAGATGTGAGGAAATATCAGGAGCAGGTTGGATGGATTGGCGAAAAAAGCTTGCGCTTTGCCAGTTCTACATATGTTGGTCAGTTGAGAGGGAGAAACAATGGCCACGCTCCGGTGGAAACATGGGAATATGTGCGCTCTGCAAGCCGAGAGAAAGGGTTGTCTCTCACAGAGCTTGCTCGTAAGTGTGGCGAAACTGAAAAAGTTGGCAAGTATGCGGGATATAACCCTCATACAAACCGGACGATCCCAAGCCGCCGCCTCGGAGCGTATGCGGAGGTATTGGAGGATGTGGCGCTTCAGCGCATTGCCAGCCCGGATATCTATTGGGATGAAATTATCTCTATTGAGCCGATAGGCGAGCATCAGGTCTATGATTTGACGGTTCCCGATGGGGCAAACTTTATCGCACAGGATGTATTCGTACATAACACCAGTCTGGCGTTAAGTTTAGCTCACAATGCCTCGGTCAGGCATCAGCAATCGGTGGCTGTTTTCAGTCTGGAGATGAGTAAAGAGCAACTAGTGCAGCGTCTGCTCTCGATGGATGCTGGGATCGATCAGCAGCGGCTGCGCACGGGCTGGATCGAGGACGACGAGTGGGAGCGCATCGTTGAAGCGATGGAGACGCTCTCCCAGGCCAATCTCTGGATTGATGATACAGCAGGTATTTCCACAATGGAGATGCGCAGCAAGGCCCGGCGTTTGCAGGCTGAGCATGGGATTGATCTGATTATCGTTGATTATTTGCAGTTGATGCAATCTTCGACCGGGGGCAAGCGCAATGAGAATCGTGTTCAGGAAATTTCTGAGATCAGTCGCAACCTGAAGGGCCTGGCTCGCGAGCTAGATGTGCCCGTTCTGGCTCTGGCACAGTTGTCGCGTGCTGTAGAGACGCGGCAATCGAAGGTGCCGCAGCTCTCGGACCTTCGCGAGTCGGGATGTCTCACAGGGGATACACTCGTTTATTTGCCTGATGAGGGTATCTATCGACCAATTGAGCAATTTGTTGGGCGGAGCGGGTTGCGCGTGCTCGCGCTGAATACCGAGACCTGGCAGCTCGAACCGCGTATGGTGACAAGCGCTTTCACAACTGGTTGTAAGCGAGTATTCAACCTGAAAACTCATGCTGGACAGAGCGTTCGCGCTACCACTAATCACAAATTTTTGACAAAACAGGGGTGGTGCAGGCTGGATGAACTCGCTTTAGATATGGATATTGCAGTGCCAGGGGCAATCAAAGAATCGTATGCATGTTGGGAAAAAATTGCTGCTATTGAAGCTGCTGGTAAAGCAGAGGTATATGATTTAACGGTGGATGGATTGCATAACTTTGTGGCGGGGAATATTATCGTGCATAACTCAATTGAGCAGGATGCCGATATTGTGATGTTCATTTACCGCGACGATGTCTACAACCCGGACTCGGAGCGGAAAAATATTGCAGATATTATTGTGGCTAAACATCGTAATGGGCCAGTTGGCGAGATCAGTCTTTATTTTCAGGCCAGCCAGACGCGCTTCCGCGATCTGGAAGTTTCACCGCCAGCAGAATAAATGGGGGCGGACAAATGACAGTGTTTGCAGGATTCCCGACCGGGAAAAATCCCTATGTGCCGGTGCCAGAGGTCTTCTTTACCCATGTGCTACCGGAGATTGAAGATAGTGCCGAGTTGAAGGTGACGTTACATCTCTTCTGGCTGCTGGCACAGAAGCAGGGCAACCCGCGCTGCGTGAGCGAACGCGAGTTACAGAACGATCATGTATTGCTTGGGAGCCTCAAACGACGAGGCGATCCGCGTCCCGTCGAGGAACGCTTGCGTCAGGGATTGGAGCAGGCGGTCGCTCGTGGTACATTGCTGCGTATCTATCTCAGGTTGGTTAGTGAAGGGAAGGATGAGGCAGAGGTGCTGGGCTGGTACTTCTTTAATACCAGTCGCAGCCGCAAAGTCGTGGCGGAGTTGCAGGGTGGCGAAATGATCCCGGTTCGTCTTCTCACCGCAGAGGAGCGCCATCTCGAACAAAAAGTCGTGCCATCTATTGCAGCAGGGGAGTATCCTACAACCAGGGAATATGACTTCTCGCGCAATATACAGGTACAGGTTGAACGTCCTAATATCTTTGTATTATATGAGCAAAACATTGGATTACTGTCTCCTCTGATCGCTGAGGAGCTGAGGGATGCCGCCGATCAGTATCCGGCGGAGTGGATCGAAGATGCGTTTCGTGAGGCAGTGCAACAGAATAAACGAAAATGGAGTTATATCCGCGCTATTTTACGGCGCTGGGGAACGGAAGGCAGGCAACAATGGAACGCCTGAATGATATACTTGGCAGAGTGCCGCAGAAACGACAACAGCATCCAGGGCCGCGCTCATCTAACAGCGCCGATGCATCCGAAGCGGGATACGTGCAGCCCCAACGTCCTGAGCTACGTCGCCCTTTGCCTGAGCAAACGGCTCGCCAGGGGCAACAGCGCAATACGTATAGTTCTCAGCACTCTCATCAATATTTGCCTACGACGAAAGTACGTCCTATACAAGAGCAAGGCGAGCCTGCCGTTCCTGAAAATCGCGAGGGGCGCGTTTATGGTTCTACTGGACCTCGCCCGCTCTATCCGCGTCAGCCATTGCCGGGGCGACCGGGCACGCGCTATGAAGGAACGCGATCACGGCCTCCACGTTCGCGCATGCCTGAGAGCGACGATTATCTGCGTGGCGATAGCTATGCTGCTAATATGCATGCTGACGTAATCGAGGAGTGGGAAGAAGATGCGGTGGATATGCGTTATGGCGATTGGGAGCGAGATGGGGATGAGGCCTTGCTTCACCAGCCCATAGGCTCTGAGCCGATTGATGCGCCCAGGAGCAGGTACGTTTCCGGGGAATATCCATTGACGAATACCCCTGAAATGGAGCCGCGTTCTCGCCCCACGCGTGATCTGCGTATGTCGGGAGTACACCCTCCATTATTGCCGCCGCGCACGCAGAGCGCACAACGTTTCCAGCAGCAGCGCATGACCCAGCCGCTCAATCCGCAAAGCGTCATGGGTCTGGGGCGAGAGCGGGAGTCAGTGCAGGAAGCAGTACAATACGCTCCTCGGCAAATGCGTCAACTTGTACCATACGCGCAAGAGCAGTACGCACCTGCACCTGCTCTGCCTCCAGCCAGAGGATGCTGCCCAAAGTGTCGGGGCGCGGGCTATCTGCGAGCAGATGTCCCCTTTGGGCATCCCAACTTTGGCAAGCCGATTGCCTGCGAATGTAAAGAAGCTGAGCGGAGGGAGCGGAGACGCCAGCAGTTGCGCGATATGTCCAACCTGGACGCCTTTCGTAATAATAGCTTTAGAACGTTTAATCCGAGCGTTCCTGGCTTGCGTGAGGCATATCAGACCGCGGCTGCGTATGCTGAAAATCCTCAGGGCTGGCTTTTGCTTGTCGGACCGAATGGTTGTGGCAAGACGCACCTGGCGGCAGCCATCGCCAATCAATGCCTGGATAACGGTTCTGTCGTGCTCTTCGCAGTCGTGCCCGATCTGCTCGACCATCTGCGAGCTGCCTTTGCCCCCACCGCCAGCGAGGTCTACGACCAGCTCTTCTCGAAGATGCGCGAGGCGGAAGTGCTGGTGCTCGACGATCTGGGAGCGCAACAGAGTTCGCCCTGGGCCAACGAGAAGCTCTTCCAGTTGTTGAACTATCGCTACAATATGAGCATGCCCACCGTCATCACGGCTAATCCGAGAGGGCTACAGGGCATCGACGAACGCATCCGCTCTCGTCTTTCTGATGTCAGCCTGATGACAAGGGTGACTTTTGATCGCGCTCACGATTATCGCCCCAATCATCCCAGGAGGGAGCTGTAAGCGGCTGAGGCTAAACGGATGTTCGTGGGTTGCTTGCACTTGCACAACGCAAGTGCTATCATTACGGTAACACATCTCCGCAGTTGTGGGCTTTCTCTGCAC
Source organism: Ktedonobacteraceae bacterium (assembly GCA_035764225.1). Taxonomy (GTDB): domain Bacteria; phylum Chloroflexota; class Ktedonobacteria; order Ktedonobacterales; family Ktedonobacteraceae; genus DASRHT01. Next base: position 5,737 of record DASTZT010000441.1, on the reverse strand, counting down.
AAACAGTTTTTACCGGCTTCTATCTCTCAGGATAGAATAAAAAGAGAGAAACCGTGAAGGATAAGAAGGAGCGAACATGGGCAGTGTTTTTAACCCTCGTGACCCAAAATGGATGAAGGAATCGCGAGAGTTTTTAGAGCCAAAGGGCATTATTCCCAGCGTTGTTGAGACAACAGCTCGTGGCGAGCGCGGGTGGGATCTCTTCTCACGCCTGCTCAAAGAGCGCATCATCTTTATTGGCACGCCAATCGATGATATGGTTGCCAACAGCACCGTTGCGCAGTTGCTCTACCTCCAGAGCGAGGATGCAACCAAAGATATCAACATGTATATTAACTCTCCCGGCGGGAGCATTTACGCCGGTCTTGCCATCTATGATACGATGCAGTGGTTACGCCCGGAGGTCTCAACGGTCTGCATGGGCATGGCGATGAGCATGGGCGCGGTGCTGTTGACCGCAGGCGAAAAAGGCAAACGCTATTGCCTGCCAAACTCCACGATGCTGATCCATCAGCCGCTCGGTGGGGCCGAGGGCCAGGCCGCGGACATCGAAATCACCGCACGCGAAATCTTGCGCTTACGTCGCAGCTTGTATGAGATCATTTCCCATCATACCGGCCAGACGATGGAGCGTATTATGCAGGACTCTGATCGTAACTACTACCTGACGGCACAGCAGGCCGTTGAGTATGGTCTCGTTGATGATGTTCTCTCACCGAACAAAGAGTAATCAGAGCGAAAGCATGCTACAAGGTGGCGCGATGATGGAAATGGACAGCGTTTCATCATCGCGCCTTGCTATATCGTTGGCTACTTTTCTCCAGGGGGTAACGTTTGCCTAAGAAAATTGTGCCTGCCCTAAACGGAAGAACGATTCGTTGTCTGCTATTCGACTTTGGCGAAACGCTCTGGACACATGCAGACCAAATTATCTGGTCTACTCTGGAACAAAGTGGGAACCAGCAGGCTGTGCAAATTCTGCTTGAGCACTGTGCTGCCGATGTGCCTGGCAAAGAAGAGCTTGATGCGCTGGGCGATCAGGTACGCAATGCCGTCAAAGCACAAACGTATCTGATGGCGCAGGTAACTCCCGAACATGAGCCCGATTTTGCCAGGGCGACCATCGAAGCTCTGGCACAACTGGGCTATGCCAACGTAGATCGTGCCACTGGCGAGGCGATCTTTGAGGCGTTACGCATGCCCATCCTGGAGTCACGCATGCTCTTCGATGATGTCTTATCCACCCTGGCAGTGCTTCAGCAGCGCGGCTTCCTCCTGGGGGTCGTGACGAACAGATCCTGGGGAGGTGCGCCCTTTCTGAAGGATATTGGCATGCTTGGCTTGCTCGATTATTTCGATCCGCGCCATATCGCCATATCCGCTGATTTAGGTGTGCGTAAGCCTGCTTCCGCCATTTTCCTGCACGCGCTAAACGCGTTGGATGTGTCGCCAGAAGAGGCCGCGATGGTGGGTGATTCGCTGGATGCTGACATTACTGGCGCACAACGTCTCAAGATGTTTGCCATCTGGAAGCCCAAAGTACGCCTGCAAGAAAAGGCGCAGGCCAAAATGCTTGCTAAGGGCATGACCACCCTACAAGATGAGGCATACGGCAATTATATGCTTGAATATGCACGCAAGAAAAGGGCCAAACAAGGTCAACCATTGGATGAGAAGATTAGACCGGATATGGTGATAAGGCGCGTGACCGAATTGCTTGATGTGTTTACTGAGGTTGGTAAGCAGTGACGCCTAGATTGCGTAAATGGCTCTTTGAAGCCCTCTATAAAAATCGGTATCTCTATCGCTTCGCCAGCACCGTCCCCTTCGCGGGCCAGTGGCGCGTCTGGCAACGTCTGGTTTTGTCACGCATCCACGGGATGGACGTTTTAGAACTGGGCTGTGGCCTGGGAGACCTGCTGGCGGATCTGCTCAAAGCCGGCTATCGTTGCCGAGCGGTGGAGCATTCTCCCCAGATGGTGGCGGCAGCTCGTGATGCGCTGCGTAAACGCAAACTTGGTCAGCCATCTCTCATCATTCAGGGATCTGCTCAACGCCTGCCCTTTAGCAACGAGTCTTTCGATACCATCGTGAGTACTTTCCCATCTGAATATATTTACGATCCCGATACGATTTCTGAGGTTGAACGCGTGCTGCGTCCCGGCGGGCGCGTTATCATCATCGAAGGGGCAAACTTGCTGCCAGTGGGATTGATTCAATCAATTCTGGTCTTGCTGCAAATGTTGGTCTATGGCCCCGGCAATCTTTTCGGCTTACGCAGACGAAAGCGCATCGCCGCAACCGCGAGCGATCAGTCAGGAACGGCAAAGGACGAACGCCCATCCCCTGCTGAGCGCGAAGCCAAAGCGGACGTGCTGACCGAAGTAATCCCCGATGCCCCATTTGGACGCCACATCCCCTTAGAAAAGTTTGGCCTCCAGCGACGCTCAGAGCGAGCGCATAGCCGCCGCTGGGAAGTTTATATCACCATTGGAGAGAAGTTATAATCCTTAAAAGCGTAGGGGTATTTATTGCAAATTGGCTTAAGATGAGATAAGGAGAGAAGGCTATGAATGTGCTACAATAGCTCCGAAACTCTATATTTTGTGTAATCTTCGTCGTCAAGTGGAAGGGAGGATAAAGAGCTATGCATACACCAGCTATTAACTTTGATTCGATTAGGCAGACCAACGTCTACGGAATCGAATTTTGGAGTGGACGTGATCTTATGCCCTTGTTAGGCTACGGGAACAAGTGGCAAAATTTTGAAGCGGTGATCAAAAAAGCGGTGACTGCCTGTGCCGAAACCGGCAACATCATTACTAACCATTTTACTAGCGCCAGTAAGATGGTTCCGATTGGTTCTGGAGCCGAACGAGAGGTCGATGATTATCTGCTTTCACGCCTGGCTTGCTACCTCATTGCTCAAAATGGAGATCCTCGAAAACCGGAAATTGCTGCCGCGCAGGTCTATTTTGCGATCAGTAGTCGAGCGCACGAGCTTCACCAGCTCCTAGAGAACCAGGAGAAACGGCTGGAAATGCGTCTGAAAGTGAGCGAGAGCTACAAGCAACTTGGTAAGGCGGCGCAAGAGGCTGGAGTACAATCTGAAACCTTTGGGATATTTATTGATGCAGGCTATCTTGGATTGCATCGTCATACGCTTCAAGAGCTAAAAGAACGTAAAGGCATCGCAAGGCATGAGGATTATCTTGATCGGATTGGCCGCGAGGAACTATCGGCGATTGATTTCAAGAATGTCCTGACAGAGCGCAAACTGAAAGACGATCAGGTCACCGGGTTAGATGGGGCGTCCAACACGCATTATTTTGTGGGGGACCAGATCAGGCAAACGATAGAAAAAATTAAACAACCGATGCCTGAAGATATGCCTACGGGCCCCTCGATTCGCCGAATGGTTGAAGAGCGGCGTCGGGCTGGGAGGAAACGAAAGCTGAAAGCAAAGGGGCAGGAACAGGAGTCGTTATTTCCAGATGAGTGAGTAGGTACTTGCCCAGGGCTATTTAAAAGTCAGCAAAGAACCAAGAAGCAGACGAACAGCCAGCAAAGGCTGAGCATCAAAGAGGCGCATCTGCTTAGGAACATTGCGAACGCCAAGAAAATCGAGCAAGGCTAACACAAAACTGTTGAGCACGGCCTGAACACGAGGAGCCGTTCCCTTACGCACCTGTGAGGCATCTTCTCGAAGGGTGACATCGCGTCGATAATGCAAACGGTTCTCAATGGTATAATCACAAACGACAAATTTTGTCTGAGCCGGATGAAACAGTTGCCAAAGATGTCAGCAAGAAAGGACTTCCCGAAAGAGGTACAATATTCTTCTGAGGTAATCGAGGAGACAGATTGCTTGAAAGAAGAAAACTATGAAAAAGCGACAATGGAGCATTCGACGCTCCAAGATAGAGGTTCCTGATGCTCAGCATCGATGGGACCGAGCCTACCAGCAGATCTTGCAAACAAGCGCATTCGCATCACTCTCCTCCACGCAGGAGGCGGGAGCCCAGGAGAATTCCCATGAATATCGCGGTCTACGTCCGCGTTTCGACACAACGACAAGCCCAAGCCCAAACCATCGAACAACAACTCGACAGCTTGCAGAAGTATCATGAAGCTCAGGGGTGGGTATGGCAAGAAGAACATATCTTTCGTGATGACGGCTACAGTGGAGCGAAGCTACGTCGGCCAGGTCTTGATCGACTTCGAGAGCAAGTCGGGCGTGCAGTTTTTGATAAGGTTATCATCACGGCTCCTGATCGACTGGCTCGCAACTACGTCCACCAGATGCTGCTCATTGAAGAGTTTGAGCGAGGTGGATGTCAGGTGGAGTTTGTGGATCGACCCATGAGTCACGATCCTCATGATCAACTCCTGCTGCAAATTCGTGGGGCTGTTTCCGAGTATGAACGTAGCCTGATCGCCGAGCGCATGAGACGGGGACGACGGCAGAAATACTTAGCGGGTGGGCTCCTTCCCTGGACTCGTGCGCCCTATGGCTATCGAGTTGATCCTGCCCGCCCCCGTGATCCAGCAGGGGTTCGTCTGGAACCAACAGAAGTCGCAGTCGTGGCAGAATTGTTCTCGCACTATCTGCAGGAAGGAGCGAGCTTAAAGGGGCAGACCCAACGCTTGACGAGCCTGGGCGTCCCCAGTCCGGCAGGAAAAACCCGATGGAATCAGGCGACTATCCGAGGGATTCTCACCAATCCCGTCTACACAGGAACCGTTTACATCGGACGGAGTCGTCCTGTGGAAGCGCGTGGACGACACTCCGCCCTGGTTCCCATTGGTCGAGGGCGAGGAGGACATCTTCAGACGAGCCAGCAAGAGTGGACTGCTGTGACACAGGTTCCAGCGGTCATCAGCCAGGAACAATTTGATCTGGTCCAGACGAAGCTGTCTCACAATCAGCAATTTGCCCGGCGTAACAATACCGCCTATCCCTATCTGCTGCGCGCCATGGTCAGTTGTGGGATGTGTCGGCTCGGCTGCATTGGCCGAAGCAGTCGCGGTGGCTATGCCTACTACGTCTGCGTGGGCAGGAGCCACGGGACCATCTCGCACCGGGATGAAAAATGTTCAGCTCGTTCGGTTCCCGTCGAACAGCTCGATGCACTGGTCTGGCAAGATGTCTGCGAGATGCTCACGCATCCAGACAGCATTGCTGCAGCCCTCTACCGCGCCCAAGGAGGGCAGTGGTTGCCTCAAGAATTGCAAGCCCGACGGGAGAATTTGCGCAAGGCACGAGTGAGTCTGGAACAGCAAATGGAGCGGTTAACCGATGCCTATCTGGCCAATGTGCTTCAGCTCGACGAGTACAAGAGGCGCCGACTCGAGTTGGAACAGCGGTTGTCCGTCATCGCCGAACAAAGGCGGCAATTGGAAGCCAATGTGGGACGCCATGATCAGCTGGCTGCTCTGGTGCAATCAATTGAGAAGTTCTGTCAGCGAGTGCGGCAGGGGCTCAGCGAGGCGACTTTTGAACAAAAACGCCAGCTCATCGAGTTATTAATTGACCGTGTTGTGGTCACCGGGGAAGAGGTGGAGATCCGCTATGTGATCCCCACCTCTCCCAAAGGGGAGGCTATTCGTTTTTGTCATTTGCGATTAGACTATTTCGATGGCCCAATGCGCACGGATCAGCTCCAGAAGTCGCTCAGCATTGGCTTGGGTCGCAGGCAAGGAGGTGATGCCGTAGACAATTTCTTGGCTCACTTTC
>DASTZT010000440.1:0-3060 GCA_035764225.1 Ktedonobacteraceae bacterium | reverse complement strand
TGCCGCTACTGTTCATATAATCTAAGCCACTAAAATTCAAAATAATCGTTCGCGTCGTCGGCGTACTGGCCTCCGTATACGCAGCCATCAGCACTTTTTCAGCAAAGGCGGAGATTTCTCCCTGGATATCGATGATGCTGGTCATGGCGTTTACCTGGCGCACATTCATGACAACGTTAGCTTGAGGCATAGATCTCTCTCTCCTTTAGCACACTTCAGTAACAAGATCAGGATTTTTTTGGGTCAGTATGCGGAAACAATCACATGCGTTTAAGAGCCACTATCTCCCTTTAGATACATCACCAGCTCAATGGTCTGATGCGCTTCATCGCTGGTGATGTTCATCTCATCCACCATATTTTTAATCAGGAAAAGTCCCCAGCCCCTCGGTGTCTGTAGTTCGGCCAGCTTAGCCTCCAGATCAGGTTCTTCCGTCGTCGGCACAGGTCTACTTCCTCCCTGATCCTGAATGCGGATGGTCAGAACTGTGTCGGAGGCCAGCACCTGGATAGCGACTGGCACCTCGGCTTGATAGTGATTGCCATGTTCCATCGCATTCATCGTCGCCTCAGCCACAGCAGTCTTGATCGCCTCCAACCGTCCGGTGGGGAGATGCAATGGCTTGACATCCTGGGCAACCCGCTCCATGACTAGGCGTTCGTTGCCAGGCTGGCTCGGTACCGTCCAATCATCTAGCACTTGCCAGCTCTCGTTTCTGTCCATCAGCTTCCCCATCTGTGTCGCAGCACGCGTTGTTGTCTGGTCACTTCCATTGGCATCGCATCGCTGCAATGTGACCAGCGTGACATCGTCCTCCTGCTCCCAACCAGGACCGGTAAACGCCGCTAATTTGTCCATGAGAAAATCGATCAGCTCTTTTCCTGTGACATCTTCTTGCAGGAGCGTCATCAGATAGGAGAAGCCAAACATATCGCGCTGGGGGTTGTGAGCCTCCACCACACCATCGCTATAGAAGAGCAGATTATCACCGTGAGCCAGCGCCATTTCCTTCTCTTCGTATTGTATCCCCGGCATTAAACCCAGAGGCATCCCGGTAGCACGCACTTCGGAGATCTTATCCTTGTGTCGCAGATAGGGCAGATCATGTCCTGCGTTGGCATAGCACAGCCGTCCGCTCTCTGGATCAAGCATGGCATAAAAGCAGGTCACAAAGACTCCCGTTGGAATGGTGGCCGCGAGCAGATCGTTTACCCGCGCCAGCACCTCACCGGGCGAGGTGGTTCCCCGCGTGGCAGTACGCAACATTGTGCAGGTGGTCGCCATCAATAAAGCAGCCGACACGCCTTTATCCGTCGCATCGCCAATGACGATCCCCAGCCGACCATCTTCAGTCAGCAGGAAATCGTAAAAGTCGCCTCCCACCTCGCGCGCTGGTTGGTAAACGGGTACGAGCTGCCAGCCGGGGAGGGTCGGCACCTCTTTCGGCAGTAAGGCGCGCTGAATGTATTGGGCAGTACGCAGCTCCTGCTCGATGCGGGCGCGCTCCTCCAAACGTGCATGCTGCTCGGTGAGGATCTTTTGCTGCGCGATACTCTCGACCAGTTGCCCCGCCATCGAGTTGAATTGCTGCTCCAATTGCCCGATCTCATCTTGTCTGGTAACAGCTACCCGCTGCGAGTAGTCCCCCTGGGCGAATTGCGCCGTGGCCTTCGCCAGTCGATGTAGGCGACGCACCAGGCTCCTGGTAGTCAGTACGCCGAAAATAGCACCGACCGGCGTTATAACGATCACCCAGAACACCGCAGTGGCGAGCCACAAGGGAGCAAAAGAGAAAATATTGCCTTCGAGCTGGGCTGCGGCTGGCTGCATCTGTATATAGACCGCCCCAATTGGCTGATTCTTGTTCATGATCGGTTGCACAGCGGAAACGATACGACCCTGCGTGGCAACCTCATCCATACTTCCCGCCCTCCCCTTCAAGGCATCAAGGACGAGCTGTACCTGTTGCGGGTCGGAAAGCTCATGAACGATAGACCCTGAAATCGGATAACGCTTTGGGTCGGAGCTGGCAAGTACCTGGCCGTTGGGGGAGATGAGCAGCACAAACGCAACTTGTTGGGAATTTGAGGAAATAGCTTCTGGCACAGCAAGTGAAAAGGGAGAACCCGATTGGAGTGTAGAGTGAGGGTCGAGCGAACCTCCATTGGCCTGGACAGCCGCTTCCAGCGCATAAACTTGCGCAGCGCCTTTGGCTACAATCAAGTTATTCTGATCTATCCCTGGCAATCGCGCTAGCACAAAAACCAGGATCAGGACCACCAGCAGTTCCAGCAGCAGCGCCGTAACAACGGACACGATCACATAGGACGCCGTCATCCGCACCTGCAACTTTGCCCACCCCTTGAGTATATTATGATAGCGATGCCGCCTTATGGATTTTTTAGGTTGCTCTTCACTCTTCATCAGCCGAACCAAACTATATCTGGACAATTGAAATTTTTCCTCCACGCATTATAACACATCATATGCCTCCCGCAGGTACGATGAACATCTTCGCACCAAAGGAGAGAGAAAGCGCTGCTGTGGTATACTTGAGCAGTGACATGCATTAATAAAAGGTGAAATATGTCAGAAGACGACAATCAAGAGGTAGAAGAGACCCTACGTCAGTGGCAGCTTATAGAAGAACATTACAAAAGCGGCAAACCGTTGATCGCACAGGTGATTGAGGCAACTAAGGGCAAAATCATCGTCGATGTGAGTGGCATTCGGGGAGTGGTGGAAGAGCCTGTAGCGTATGTCTCTTATTCTTTAAGCGATGCACAGCATCTTTCAAAAGAAGAATTACGCGCAAACGTCTATGAGCGGATGAAGGGAAAGCACCTGCAACTGAAAGTGATTGCGATGGACCGCAAGCGCAATCATCTTTTGCTAACGCAACGCCTTTTCACCAAAGAAGAACAGGAGGCAAAGCGACTGCGACGAGAGCAACTCTTGCGGGAGCTACGCCCTGGAGATGTGCGACGAGGGATAGTTACATCCCTCAGATCGATAGTAGCCACTATAGACATTTACGGCATAGAGGGACTGCTTTTCCAG
>DASTZT010000439.1:0-4498 GCA_035764225.1 Ktedonobacteraceae bacterium | reverse complement strand
CCAGCTGAGCCAAGAGCGCATTTGCTTGAGGTCGTGGCTTTGATCGATCAGGCCGATATCTTTGTCACTGGTGATACCGGAGTGATGCATCTAGCGGCGGCGGAGAAAAAATTGAGAGAGGAGGATGATAGGCGTTTTTCTCCCAGGAACGCGGTGAAAATCATTGCCCTCTTTGGTGGCACCAACCCGGCCTATTATGGCTATAGCAAACGTACTACGATTGTGGGGTGGGGAAGAAAAGAGCAAACGGCCCTGCGCCCCGGCTTCTCAAAAGAATCCTACAACCTGAGGGGTCGTAATCTCTTCGATCACATCTCAGCCCAACAAATAGCGCAGGCAGTCCAGGCTCAATAGCTCTTCCTCCTCGCGAAATTATGACTGAGGTGGCGTGCAGACAAGGAACGCTCTCCGTCCCCACAGTGCAAAGGCCCAGGCGATAGTCATAAGTAATCAGAGAAGCAGGCAAGATAACCTCAAAGGATTGTCTCGCCTGCTCTCTTGTTCAACGCCTAAAGACTACAAGGTGCCTTATGCGGTCGCATTCTAGGTGAATTCGACCAGTGGGAAAGAGCGATTACGACGCGGCGGGATCAGGAAGTTCTGGCGACGCGTGGCGGTCAGGAATCGCTCCAGGCCGTTATCCTCGGAGTCAACGGTGCCAGTCGAGCTCCCGCCAAACCCCGCCTCGGCGGTCTGGAAGTTCAGGGCAGCCTGATTAACACGCATCTGACGGAAGAAATCGGCTGTTGGCACAAAAATCGTGAATTGCAGCTTGGGCTGCTGGCTACCATCGGGTACGTCGCCTGCGCTGAAGCCTGGACCATCCATGCGAATGTGGATGGGGGTGCCGTCGGAGGCGCGCGATGACTGTTGCAGCGCGGAGAGATGTCCCATACGTGGAATGCGCCCGCTGCCATCCGGCTGGGGATCATTCGCTGTATTGGGGCTCTTGGCCGTCTGAATAGCTTCCGTCGTACCCTGCGACTTGTAGTGCAGGAACACGCTGGCGTCGTTGGTCAGGAATGCTGGTCCGCCGCCATCGGTGAACTGATCGGTGTTACCCAGGCTCGGAATCGGGTCGGAGCGGAACATGTACTGCACTCGCTCAGTGAACGGTTCTGCCCCAGTGAACTTGTTGGGGTCCTGGTTGTAGAACTGCGTCAGATCCTGGATGAGATGGGAGAGATGCTGGATCGAACCGTTATCAAAGTAGTTGCCAGCCACTTTGTTCGTGAATTTGGCCGAGGAGTTGCCAACGAACGTCGTGATCGCGGCTGGTCCGCTGGCCGCCACCTGCTGATCGGAGAAGCCCATCCACATCGGGGTCTGCGGGTTGACGCTGGTTGCAAAAGACAGGTTATTCTGGTTCGCCACCTGACGCGGCATGCCCCTCTGCACAAACTGGGTGCGGATGGTGGTGAAAGTCACCAGCCCGTTGGAGGCAAAGTTGGGCGAAGCCACGGCAAAGCCACCCAGATTGTTGCTGCCCTGGAGCCAGTTGGAGACATTAGTGATATTGTTCAGCGAGTCGCTGCGGAAAGTGAAGAGAATATCATTCGACTCGATGGTCACCGGAACGTTGAAGGTGGCTTTTTTGATGCCATTGGTCGAGGTGACATCGGTCGGCGCTGCTACGGCCTCTTCCAGGGCAAAGCGGGTGTTGTCTGAGAGTAAGCGTGGCATGGCACCGCTTACTAGCGACCCGTTCAGTCCTCCCGGCAGTCTACGGAAATAGGGGAGGCCGTAGGCAACAAAGGTGAAAATGCCGCTTGGACTAAATGAGAAAACCTGCTCAATGTTGCTCAAGGCATTGGCCAGGTCCGACTGATCGCTCTTCGTTGGCGTGCGGTTGAGCCGGGCGGTCAGAAAAACGGTGAAGACTGGCCCAAAGCGGAATTGGATGCCATTGATGGTCTGTGCTGGAGCGATGAAGTTGCCAATGTCGAACTGGATATCCGAGGGTGATGCTGCTGGTGCGGCGAGTGCAGCGCGTTTGGGAGCCCATGCGACGGCATCGATGCCAGCCAGCGTCGTGGCGGCACTGGCGCTCAGACCGAGCTTGAGCAGATCACGGCGACTCACAGGTATCTTGGAAACCTTCTCAATCTGATCGACGGTTACAACTTTGCGGGGTTCGGGGGATTGAGTTTGCATAGGAAAATTTTCTCCTTTACGAGAAACGTATACCTCGCTTACGACAATGGAAAATTGTGAGGACGTTACTACAAGGGGGAATTATGAGAATTTTTTGTCGAACAAAAAAGTAACGTTCTCTCCTCCTTTCTGGCCTGAATTGAAGGACAGAGTACAGCAAGACGCTTCCAGCGATGAAGGGCTATCCCCACACATCCTGGGGCATTCCAACTCGACCGGTTTGACCGTTATAGCTGCTGATCCAGCAATGGCACCCTGCTTTAGGGAGTGATGTGCTTTTGTATACATAAGCGGTTGTGGGAGAAAATCCCTTGACATTATGATACCAAAAGTACACATCACGTTGATGTGAGATAGAAGTACCAAAAGTATCTATCCTCTACAAGAGTAAAATAGCATGGTCCAGTTTGTCAAGGGTGAAAATCGATTTTAGTATGCAAGAATATGGAGTTTTAGCCCGAAGAACTGCCAATCGCTTTGTTAGCTGCGTCAAGCGGTAAAGGTTGACGCCCTTCTTTTGTAATATTTCGTGCTACGAAACGATAGTTAAAGTGAGTACTCAAACGACACGAGGGAAATGATGCAAGCAAACAGACATATGACACAGGTAAAGCAGGAAATGGCTCTTCTGTACAAAAAATACGCACCAGCTCTGCTTGCCTATGTCCGTATGCGCGTTCCCTCACCAGAGGATGCGGAAGATCTGGTGGTGGAAGTATTCCTGGCGGCTCTAGAGCAGGCAAATTTTGTCACGCTTCCAGAGAAAGCGCAACAATTATGGCTCTGGCGAGTGACCCGCAATAAAGTGATAGATGCCTACCGGCGAACCAAAACTCGTCAAAGCGTGACCCTTGAGCACGTAGCTGAAGGTCTTTTTGAAGATGAGATGTCCAGTCCCGAATATAGCGCCTTGCGACATGAAGATTACATGGATTTGTATGCCCACCTGCAAAGCTTGCCTCCGCTGCAACAGCAGATTTTACGCATGCGCTTCGGCCAGGATTTATCCTGTAGCGAGATCGCGACCACATTGGGAAAGCAGGAAAATGCTGTGCGTGTCGCCCTTTCACGCAGTTTAAATCTTTTACGGAATACCTACCAACGAAGAAGGGAGGAGCAGGAACGTGGCGGAGAACGATGAGTTTTTTTTGCCTGAAGAAATAGACAGGCAAATTGAGCGGGTGAGCCAATTCAAAGCAGGAGATCGTAAAGACGCTGAGGCAATGGCGTATCTGCGCAGCTTTTACCAGGCTGATGCCCGGCAGGAGCAAGATACGCTGGACCGGGGCTGGAGCCGCATTGTAAGTACAACTTTTTTTGAACAAGAGACACGAGAACGTGGGAAGGAATTTCCTATGCAACATCCACAAATACACAACGGGGCAGGGATGATGGGAGCTGCGCCTGGATCACACCCCCGGCGCACTGCGCTAATGCAGCGACTTGGTCTATTAGCAGCGGTTATTGTCCTGGTAGCCCTGGTTGGCAGCATGGCAATGGTTTTGTATGCGGCACGATTGCATAATGGGGGCACTGGCTCGCCTAATCCACCCATAGCTGCTCATGTGCCATTGCATGTCACTGCGGTCGATATGTCGGTGACGCCTGGCTCGATTGCGGGCATGGCCTGTGGTACGAATGTGACCGTGACCTATACCGCAACCTTCCATGTCAGGCCCAATAGCGTCGGCGGTGTTGTTCAATTTGCCTATACCGTCAACAATGGGCGCGGTCAAACGCCAGCGAGCATCACCTTTGCTCCTGGAGAGACAACAAAAGCGTATACCTTTACCTGGAGTGGCGCGCTGCCTTTTGACCACACCTATCCTGGGCCGGGCGGTGTTCAGGTGACCAGCCCGAATCAGCTGACTTCATCGCTGGTTGCACCAACGGGGCAGTGCGCGGCAGCCAATTTCCAGGTCACGAGCGTTGATATGGCGGTGAGTCCTGCCTCCATTCAGGGGATGGCCTGTGGCACGAATGTGACCGTGACCTATACCGCAACCTTTCACGCTGCTCCTAATAGTTCAGGTGGCCCTGTCCAGTTCAGCTACACGGTGAACAATGGGCGCAGCCAAACGCCAGCGAGTGTTGCTTTCAATCCAGGGGAGACCAGCAAAACGTTTACGTTTACCTGGAGCGGTGCGTTGCCAGCTGACCACACCTATCCTGGGCCAGGAGGTGTCCAGGTGAGCAGCCCGAATCAACTAACCTCTCCCCTGGTTGCGCCAACGGGACAGTGTACATCTGCTGCGCCGTTTCAAGTCACGGGCGTTGATATGGCGGTGAGTCCTGCCTCCATTCAGGGGATGGCCTGTGGCACGAATGTGACCGTGACCTATAC
>DASTZT010000438.1:0-4042 GCA_035764225.1 Ktedonobacteraceae bacterium | reverse complement strand
ATCAAGCATGGCAACGATGACAGGGGGAAAGTTCATCATGGCCGCAGGTGGGTGGCCGATCCGCGTTGGTGGAGCGACCGTTGGTGGGATTGGAGTCAGTGGCGGCAACGCGCCCGGACGAGATGACGAGATTGCACGCGCTGGCCTGGCCGCGCTTGAGGCCGCATTCCCACCGATTCCCGCGCAGCCTCAACAACCATCGATGGCAGGGGCCTCGTTTCCACAGCCCACGCCACAAAGCCAGCCCACACCATATTACTCCCGACCGGAACCAGTAGCCGCTCCCGTAGCGACGCCAGAAGTTCCCCCCCCAGACGAGGCTCAACCACAAGGCGGATCTCCCAGTACCCAGCACCTGCCTGACTGGGACGAGCCATATAACGCAGACAGCTATAACCCGGACCGTTCAGGAGGTAAGTCATGAGTCTGGAACATCTCGGCACCACTAAAAAAGTCAGACCTCGTAATCAGCGCAACCGCCCCAGGTTGGTCACAGAGCAAACAGATGGGCTAGATACCGAGATGCTCGCTCCCGATACCGACAAACTTGCTGCCGATCTACCCGAAGTTGCTACTGAGGCTGCACCAGCACCTAAACGCCGCCTGCCCGGCTTCTTCTCTACCATTGGCAAAAATGGCCAGGACAGCACGGCCAAAGAGGTAGATGTTGCCCAGGCACGTCTGGCCCGCGCCACCCGTAAGAAGGGAGCACAGCCAGAAAAAGCTACAGCGACGCCAGCCAAAGCCGTCGAGAAAAAAACAACCCGTCCCGCCACCAGCACCGGCAAAGCGGCACAAAGGCCCGCCAGCGCATTCAAAACACGCTATATCATCGGCATGGCCCTCTACCTGATCGGCGCAAACTTTATCGGCGGTCTCGAACAAACATACTTGCGTAGCGCGGGCCTGGATCGTCAAATCACGAGTTTTCCTCTTTTCGGCACGTCAGTTGTTATTACCACATCGACGCTGCTCTTCCTGGCTACGCTTGTCATTTTCTTGATCGTCCTGGCCCGCCTGGATCTCATTCCCCGCAGCCTGACCGCAATAAGCGGCTCGCCTACGCCTGCTGCTTCTAGCAAAACCAGGACGAAAGTCAGGGAAGAAGCTCCCAAAGCGGAAACAGAGGGAGATAAGCTTTATCAGGCCTACCGGGCTAACCAGCGCCGCGAGAAAAAACGTTAAATCAAGCGCAAAATATGGCTTACCCTTGACATCCTTTGTTCCATTACTTATACTCTTAATTAGGGTCGGAGGCGGAGCTAGATCCTTCGGCTACTAACCAAAAACGGATATTTTATATGCTCAGTCAACAAATCGCCCAACAGTTCAGCTTTTACTACTGGTTTAGCCCTCCAGCATGATGGTGGGCCCTTTGGGCTGAGCAAAAAATAACCACCAGCATGCTGGGGAAGCAGAGGAAAAAAACCTCTGCTTTTTTGTTTCCAAAAATTTGAAGCGTAGAAAGGATCTATGTATGATTATCATCATTCGTAACCAGGCCAGCAACGACGAACGGGCACAACTTATTACATTACTTTGCCGTATCACCGATAGCCTGTCCCCTATCACCACCACGCAGGTAGGGACACGCGAAGTAATCGCCCTGGATAACGGCAAGATCGATGCTCAGGCCCAGAGCCTGATTAGCCAACAAAACGCTGTTGAACGCCTCGTCCCGATCAAAACTCAGTACAAACTGGTGAACCGGGCTTTCCAGGCTGAAAATACTACGATTGTCGTCGGCGACGGACATCATTGCACGCCCGTCACCATCGGCGGAGAATACCCGGTCATTATGGCGGGGCCATGCGCAGTTGAGAGTAAAGAACAACTCATCTCCATCGCACGGGGCGTCCAGGCAGCAGGAGCACATATCTTACGAGGCGGAGCTTTCAAACCACGCACTTCTCCCTACCAATTCCAGGGGCTCGGTACCGAGGGATTACATTTGTTGGCGGAAGCCCGCGAGGTGACAGGGCTACCGGTCATTACCGAAGTAATGGAGCCAGAAATGGTCGAGACGGTCGCGCACTACGCCGATATCCTGCAAATCGGGAGCCGCAATATGCAAAACTTCCCCTTGCTGCGTGCCGCCGGACGCAACAGCGTGCAACGTCCGGTCTTGCTCAAGCGAGGGTTATCTTCAACAATTGATGAGTGGCTGCTGGCAGCGGAATACATTGTCGCGGCAGGCAATCCCAACGTGATCCTGTGTGAACGCGGCATCCGTAGCTACGACCCTCAGACACGCAACGTTCTTGACCTTTCCTGCGTTCCACTGCTGCACGAACTCACCCATCTACCTGTTATTGTCGATCCCAGCCATGCCACCGGGCGCAGGGAACTTGTTCCCACTATGTCACGCGCCAGCATCGCCGCCGGAGCTGAGGGACTGATTATCGAAACCCATCTTGAGCCAGACCGCGCCCTCTGCGATGGACGACAATCGATTACGCCTGAGCAGTTGTGCAGAATTGTCCGCGAAACACAAAGGCTAGCCATCACCTTAAGAGACGAACCAGATCTCACACGCGTGGCTTAATTGTCAGGAAGGAGATCAGGAGGATCAGTTTTTTAGCCTCACCCTATCGACTCACCGGATGTAGTATGTTATACTCTTTGTACAGGGAGAGAATTTAGTACTATCTGGGCGGAGAGAGATGAGAGGCTTTGAGGTGACGACTATGCCAACGCGTATTATTATCGCAGATGACGAAGCTATTCAGCGCATGGATTTAAAGGACGTATTGACCAAACAGGGCTATCTAGTCGTTGGGGAAGCAGGAGACGGACAAAGCGCCATCAATCTGGCTCGCGAATTACGGCCAGACCTGATTATCATGGATATTCGCATGCCCGATGTAGACGGCATTGCCGCCGCCGAGACGCTTACCCAGGAAAAGGTCGCGCCAGTGTTGTTGCTCACAGCTTTCGGAGATCAGCCCCTGGTCGAACGAGCCAAAGAAGCGGGCGTAGTGAACTACATTGTGAAGCCCTTGCGCGAGAGCGAGGTCGCTCCCGCTATCGAGGTTGCACTGGCACGCTACAACGAGTTCCGCACCCTTGAAGAGAAAGCTCGCACGCTCAATGAACAACTGGAGACACGCAAAGTTGTCGAGCGTGCCAAAGGTCTCTTAATGGAGAAGCAAGGACTCTCGGAAAATGAGGCTTTCCGTAAAATTCAGAAAGCCAGCATGAACAACCGCAAATCTATGCGAGAAGTCGCGGAAGCAATTCTCTTGACCAACGAAATGTAAGCAGGAAAGCATGAATGTAGCAACGAGGCTACATTCCTCTCTTGCCTAGTAAAGATAGAGTGGCCGATGTCACTGGCGACCAACGAAAACAAGACAGTTACAATCGTCGGCATTCGCTTTCGTCCGGCAGGACGGATTTATTATTTTGACCCGCAGGAGCAGTCCTTCACGACGGGCCAGTATGTGATCGTCGAGACGGTTCGTGGCACTGAGGCGGGACGTGTGGTGATCGCCTCCAAGAAGGTGGCCGAGAGCGACTTGAGCGATCCGCTCAAACCTGTGCTACGTCTGGCAACCGAGGAAGAGTTACGGACAATGCTCTCATTCAAAAGTAAAGAAAAAGAGGCGCTGATGCGTTGTCACGAGCGTATTCAGCAGCATCATTTACCAATGAAACTGGTAGAAAGCGAATATACTTTTGATGGGAGCCGCTTGACCTTCTATTTTACCGCCGATGAGCGCGTAGATTTTCGCGCTCTGGTGCGTGACCTGGCAGCGACCTTTCGCACGCGCATTGAGCTGCGGCAGATCGGAGCACGCGACCAGGCCAAATTGCAAGGTGGGGTGGGGCCATGCGGCAAAACTCTTTGTTGCAGTTCATGGATTACCGATTTTGGTGTTGTCTCGATTAAAATGGCGAAGGAGCAGGGACTCCCGCTGAATCCCTCCAAAATCTCCGGCGTTTGTGGACGCCTTTTGTGTTGTCTTTCCTATGAAAATGACAACTACATCCAGGCCAAGCAGCAGATGCCGCAGATCGGCGCTATGCTCACTACCCCTAG